>WVZU01000308.1 GCA_011772275.1 Planctomycetales bacterium
CCGTCACTCTTAACCGTCACTCTTAACCGACCGCCACTCTTAACCGCCACTCTTAACCGACCGTCACTCTTAACCGACCGCCACTCTTAACCGCCACTCTTAACCGACCGTCACCTCTAACCGGATACCCTTAACCGATTTGCTTAACCGCTCTTTACAGGCCAAACAATGTCGCTGAGTGAAAAAACTCCTCCCATTGCTGGCAGCCATCGCACTCAATTCGCCTCGTCGATGGACCATTCTTTTTCTATGTCAGTCGCTTTTTACCCACAAATTCCTCTGAAAAGACAAAATTTTCAGCAGACCGCGGGTGGATCCCATGGTCCAGCCTGGTACATGCCGCATGCCTCTGTTGGTCACCGTTTGTGTAGTGGTTGTTTACGGGCCTGGAAAGCGATGGGCGACCCGTCCGATTGAGCGGTTGAGTGGTGGCGTTTTATAATCCCGGCTGCTGGCAAAGCGGCCGTCCCGCAACCGCGAGGCCCGCACCCTTCGCCCGCCGCTTCGATCGCAAGCACGCCACGGAACGATGACCTGGTTGTACCAAGATCCGCTTTTCCTGCAGCACGATACGGGGGCTCACCCCGAATGTGCCCCACGGCTGCAGGCCGTGACCGCTCATCTGGCCCAAACCGGCTTGGATCTCCGCTGTCAGCGACCCCAGTGGGAACCGATTGGCGAAGAACGCATGGCAAGGGTCCATCGCCTGGACTACGTAGAGACGATCCGCCGGTTGGCCCGCGGTGGCGGGGGGAATCTCGACGCCGATACGGTCGTTTCCGCTCGATCGTACGACGTCGCTTGCCAGGCGGCTGGCGCGGTTTGCGACGCGGTCCAGAACGTGCTCAGCGGCCAGGACCGGACCGCCTTGTGCCTGGTGCGACCGCCGGGACATCACGCCCGCAACCGGTCCGCCATGGGTTTTTGCCTGCTGAACAATGTGGCCCTGGGCGCTCGCCTGGCCACGTCCGAACTGGATGTCGAACGTGTATTGATTGTGGACTGGGACGTCCATCACGGTAACGGTACTCAGGAAGCGTTTTGGGAGGACGAACAAGTCGGCTTCTTTTCCATCCATCGCTGGCCGTTTTATCCTGGCACGGGGCACAGCGACGAAACGGGTGGCGGCGGAGGATTGGGGACCACCCGAAACGTCCCGCTCCCCTTCGGTACATCACGCGACGAGTATCGGGACCGGTTTGCCGGCGAACTGGAAGTGTTTTCTGATCGCATCCGTCCGCAACTGGTGATGATCAGCGCCGGCTTCGACAGTCACTGCCGCGACCCGATCGGTTCGCTGGGACTGGAAGTCGAAGATTTCGCTCAGCTGACCGACACGGTCCGCCAGGTGGCGGACCAACACGCCGGGGGCCGCCTGGTCAGCGTGCTGGAGGGAGGCTACAACCCGCCCGTTCTGGCCGAATGCGTTGCCCTGCACCTCCAGCGACTGCTGGACTGTTCTGGAGGTGAGAGGGTGAGGGAGTGAGGGGGTGAGGGAGTGAGGGGGTGAGGGGGTGAGGGGTTGCCAACGTGGGGTGGTTTCTTCTGCTTCGCCTCCTTCGCGACCTTTTGTAAAAAACAAATTTGAACAGGAGTGGTGAAATGTGAATGGTGAATGGTGAATGGTAAAAT
>WVZU01000356.1:0-11710 GCA_011772275.1 Planctomycetales bacterium
CCCCCCCCAGCTTTTATTGTCTCCCTGACTTGCCCTGACCAAGCGGGCCAGGCTTATTCTTGCCCAGCCTCATCAGGCCGGGCCGCAGAATCGCTCAGCGCATGAATGGTGTTGTGGATCGTGCCACGGACCGGTTGGCCTTCCGCGGAACGCAGCTGGTAAGCAATTTCCATGCACCAGGTCGGCTGGATTTGGGGTATTTCCAAAACGACCGTCTGCTGGTCCTCGTCCAGCCTTGCCGCGGCGACCGGCAGCGGCCGCTGGTTGTAGTGCGGCGACCCGTAGTCCGCGGTGCGTTTGATGTCCCAGATTTCGATCTGGTAATTGTCCGCATCGGCCGCCGTCTGCCGGTCCAGCGGCCCGCTGAATTTCACGATCATGCCTTGCCTGGTCGCCTGCAATCGGATCGGCACGTGGATCGGCCGGCCCGTGTATCGCAAACGATAAAACCCGCCCGGCTGGGTTTGACTGCTGGCCCAGGCGACCATCCCGCACAAGTACANNCCGCACAAGTACAGCTGGCCGTCCTCCGGATGAAACCGCCCCCGCATCACTCCGGTTGGAAAACGGGGAATGGGCAATTCGCACATGCCGCCCTGAACCTGGCCGTCGATTTTTTCGTGGGGCACGACGTACACCATGCCGTATCCGTACGAAAGATTCAGCAGCTGCCCTTTCAGGGGCCCCCACTTCGGACTGTCGACCCACAACAGCTCGGCCGGCGAACGGTCAAAGGCATTGGTAATCCAGCACAACGGCTGCTCCATCGCTGTGTCCGATTCGTTGGTCACATCGTGGTAGCCGAGCATATTGCCGTAAAATCCTCCCTGGCGAACGTAGTTGATCCGGTTCTTGGGATTCCAGTGCCCCTCCTGATCGGTAACGATAAAGGTGCCGTCGGGGTTCACACAGACCCCGTTGGCCGCGCGAAAACCGGTGGCCACGATGTCGGTCCGCTGGCCGTCTTTGCTGACCCGCAACAGCGTGCCATGGTGCGGCACGACGGCCGCGCGGCCGTGCCGAGCGGACTTGGCGTAGTAAAAATTACCCTCGTCATCCACCTGCAGCCCCATGGCAAACTCGTGAAAATGTTCGGTCACCTGGTGATCGTTGTTCCAGTTCTGGAAGTAGTCGATCTCGCCGTCGCCGTTCAGGTCGTGGAGGATACACAGCTGGTCACGGCAGAGGACGTGGATCTTGCCGTCCACGATTTTGACTCCCAGCGGCTGGAACAGCCCCGAGGCGATCCGTCGCCAGGTGAGCGGTATGGTTTGCGGGCCGGCCGCCGACTGGGGCAGCTGGTCCAGACCGTTGATTCGCCAGATACTCCCATCCCAGCTGCTGACCACCGCACTGCGGCCGTCGGGCGTAAAGTCGAAACCGGTCAGCCGCATCCGGCAGAACCAGGGATTTTCGGCGGGCAACGTCAAGACGTCGACCGCCAGCGGCCCGCGGTCCGAGCCGATCTGGGCCTGGCTGGTCAAAACTTCCGGCCAGCGGGGCGGTCCACCCCGCGTGTACTTCGCCAGGTGCTCATCCGGACGGTCCACCACCACGGCGTCCGCCAGGCTGCGCGCCTGCCCCTCCTCCGCCACCTCTGCGAACCAGAGGGTGAAACGCCATGGTTGATCGCCGGCGGGAATCTTCAACCGCAGATCCTGGCCCTTGGCCTGCCACGTCAAGCCGCGGGTCTCGCCGCTCGTCCCGGCCACAATCACCGTGCCGGCAGGGTCCCGCTCTTGCACCCGGCGATGGGCCGTGACCCGAACCGCGTGATGCTGTTTGCCGATCCGGTTCGGAACGCGCCCCGCCCTGCCCGCGGTCAAGTCCCAGCGAGCCAGCTGTGAGTTGCCCGCCACAGGCTGGCCGTTTGACAGACCAGCAATCTGCTCGCCGCTCAACGCCGCCCGGAACAGGCAAACCTCCGCCAGCTGGCCCTGCAGGCCGGACGGCTGGGGAAAGTTATCCGACGTATGACCGATGCGAATGATCGGATCGTCCACGCCGTGCCGCGGCTTCAGCCGTCCCGGTCGGCCGTCCGGCCGGCCGTCGACGAAGAACTGAAATTCGCCCGACTGCTGGCGGTAGGCGATCGCCACCTGGTGCCATTGGCCATCGGCCACCTGCCGTTGTCCCTGATGGACACCCACCCAGCCGATGTCGAAGGCCAGCCGGCCATCACGCAGGAACCAGGTCATGCCGTTTGGGACCCAGCTCGGGCTGTTTTTGGTGAAAGCGAGCAGAGTTCCGTCGCGATTGGTTTTAAGTCGAGCGGTGATGGTGAAATCGGTTTGTTGCAGATCCAGGGCATCGGCCGCCGGCACCTGCAGCCAGGTATGGCCGTCAAAGCTGGATAAATCCGCCCCCTCGCCCTCCGGGGCGGCCTGCGGCGGCCGCGGTTTGTCCCGCCGTGCGGGACCAAAGACCGCGATCGGACCTTGCTGCACCAGTCGAGCAGCGGGGTGGTTGGCGTGGGCAACCTGCACGATCAGATCGTGGTCCCGCGGACCGACGTTCAGCGTTCGGGTGAAAACGGGCCGCGCCTCCGACAACAACAGGCCCGGCAGTTCCAACACCTCCGTGTCGCCGACCCGGTAGCGGATGATGGTCTTGGCACCGTGAGCGTACATTCCCTGGTAGTGCGCCCACTCGCGGGGCAGCGGGCCGTAGCGGCGGCCATCGCGACCGACCAGCCGGAGATCCTGGAAGCTGCCATCGTCAGGCCGGCCCCAGCCGGGGCCGGTCGGATTGGCGACGTGCACCGTGCCGACCGGCCGCGGATGCACCCCGTGCCGGCCGTTGAAGTTGATGCCGTTGAAGTCGATGAACCCCTCGCCGCTCCACACCGCCGCCATCCGCATCGTGTCGTAATCGAAGACCATCCAGTAGCGGCCCTTGGCCACGCCACCGGGACCGGCATCCAGCCGCAGGGCGTTGCCCTTGTAAGCAAAATTCGTCGCGTCGCGGCCGATTTCCAGGGCCAGCACCAGGTTGGGACCGTAGTCCATCTGCTCCCACGGCTCGTATTCCGCCGGCGCCGGACCCCGCGTGTGGCCCTTGGGCAGACGATCCAGGTACGCCTGATCGAAGGCAATGTACTGCGTCGGATTGTACCGCTTCAGATACGCCTCGCGGACGTAATGGATCACGTCGTATTTCTGAGTGGGGACCATCCAGGTCTGCGGGGCCATCATGCCGAACCCGTGCGTCAAGGTGCGATACATGGCATACGGGTCGCTGCCGTTCTTGAACTTGCCGGAGGCAAACTTCAGCGACGTCGGTAGCGCCCCCGCTCGGTCCCGCGTTCCGTGACAATTGACACACAACCGCTCATAAATCTTCTGACCACGCGCAAAAGACTCCTCGTCCAGATCGGCCAGGATCCCGGCGTGATCAATGTGTTTTTCGTACTCGGGCAGGGGCCGCGCGGCGTAGAGGAAGGGGGCGGGTTCCAGCTGGTCCGCCCGGGCCGCACCCCCGTCACGAATCTCGATCAGGTACCGAACCAGGTCCAGAAACTGCTGCCGGCCACTCAACATGTTGACCTGTCCGGCCGGCATCAACGAGGTCTGTGCCGGAACCACCTCGTCGATCGCGTCCCTGGCCAGTTCGATCCGCTTGAGGTTCTGGGCCGCGTCGCGCAAAACCAACCGCTGTTCTTCCTCCCTTTCCACAACCCCCGTGAACTGCTTGCCGTCGTCCATGAAGACCGACACCGTTTCGAAACCCTTGCGGATCACCTTGGACGGTTCCAGGATCGCCTCGACCAGGTACGCGTCGCTGACCTGGTCGGCAAATTTCGTCAGGTTGGGGCCCAAGCGATGGCTCTGTTCGTCCGCCAGGTGGCAGCGTGTGCAGGCAAGTTGCTGCTGGTAAAACACAACCGCGCCCCGCGCGGCGTCCCCCGTCTGCCGCGCCGCGCGGGCCAGAGCCTGCGAACCCTCCGCCCGCAATCGCTCCTCCAGCGTCTGCCCCGTCGCGTCGTGCAACAGGCACAGCCAGCCGACCAGACTAAACAACATCAAGCGAACGGGCCTGAACATCTTTGGTTCTTCTTTCGTCGCCCCTTCCGATGTCCGTCGCTTCTTAACCAGAGATTCCTCTAAAAAACCCCAAACACGGTGCGGAGGGGGGGCCAGCTTGCCCTTCAGCCCCTGCCGGCGGGCGGGTGCATTACACGGATTGTAATTGTTTGGCAGCATGCGAGTATGCGTTGGAGCCGTTTCGACTCTCATATCACAGGGATTACATTTTAAAGAGTAGGCCACCCCAGCTCTGAGCCCCGGCATTTATGCCGGGGCGATGATGTCCATCACCCCACCGGCGAGGCCCGTTTACGGGCCTTCTGGCCATGGCGGCTTCCGCCCTGGCGATCACGTGTGGTGCTGCTTGATTGAGTGTGGTTCCTCCGCGAGTCATCCCAGGCTAAAGCCAGACAACGGCAAGCCCCGTAAACGGGGCTCGACAGATTTTTTTACCCGATCTGAACCTCGTGCTAAAGCACGAGGCTATTCGCATGAAGCCAGAAAAGCACGGGGCGGCTGACATGAAACCGGAAAGGCGCGTGTGTGCGACAACGACCAGTTGCTGCAATCGGTTAAGGGGTTACGCAAAGTGCAAAATGCACCCGCTGCCACCGTTCAGTTCTCACTGAAGTAGAGTTGCTTGCCCGTCTCGCGAGCCAACGGGCTTTGCAGAAATTTTCGGCGACAATCGGGACACAGATCAAATCGCAACTGCTGATAGATCTCTTCGCCCAGTCGATCGTTTTCCGCATCCTCGCCGCGTTCAATAATCTCCTGGACTTCCATCAGGTAATCGCGATCGTCATCCCCGTCGTCGATTTCCGCCGTGTCCATCGCCGCGTAGATTTCCATTCGCACCACGTAACGCAAATCGTCCCTGGGATCGATTATCTGCTTGCAACCGTCACAGCAGTACTGGATCATCGCACACGGCTCCTTCACGGTGTTATGGCTCGGTCTGCCCCGCTGCTGATAGATAGCGGCCAGAGAGTTTATCCTAATGAGCTCCACACACAACTGGCAACCCAAATCGCGGAATTTCTCTCATCTTTTTTTGCAGCCCGCTGGGCAGTGCCGGCTGATGGAAAGTTTGCCGGATGGGCAAGTCCTGCCGGGCGCCGTGCCAGGTGACGGACTGGCCCCCGCCTGCCGGGGTGATTACAATCCATTTTATGGGTATTTTTCGGGAGTTGGCTGATGCAGTCGCTGGCACGACTTGATGCGCTGAGCCACAGTGTGCTCGTATTGAACCGCTTTTATATGGCAGTTCACGTGGTGAACTTGCGGCGGGCGATCGGGCTGCTGTTCCGCGATTTGGCCGAAGTAATCCACGTGGAATCGGGTCAATACGTCAATTACGACTTTGTCTCGTGGCGGGAAATCAGCGAGTTGAAGCAGGCATTTGCAGAGCTTGAACCGGGTGCGGACTGGCTGCGGTCGGTCAACTTTCGGATCCAGATACCCCGCGTCATCCGGCTGCTATCTTACGACAAGGTGCCCAATCGCGGCCTGCGATTCAATCGCCGCAACGTTTTCGCTCGTGACGCCAATCGCTGCCAGTACTGCGGCGCTACTTTTCCGACCAGCGAATTGAGCCTGGATCACGTGACGCCGCGCAGTCAGGGTGGGCAGATGAGCTGGGAGAATATTGTTTGCTGTTGTGTCGACTGCAATGCCAGGAAAGGTGGCCGCACGCCGCGGGAGGCAGGCATGAAGCTGATCCGTTCCCCCAAGCGACCCAAGCACAATCCGCTGCTGTCTGGAAAGTTGAACAATCCCAAGTACGAAAGCTGGAAAACGTTCCTCAGCAACGCCTACTGGTCGATAGACCTTAAGTGATCTCAGCCGGCGTGGGACGTGCGGCAGGCGTGGCCCGGCGATGGGAATCGCTGAGCCAGGTGTGGCTGAACCGGCGGAACTAGACCGGGTCGCCCAGCGGATCTTTCTTTTCCGTGATGACTTCGCACTGCGGCGCCATCTCGGCGTTCAGCTGGGTGAACTCTTTCCACTCGTCCGGGACATTATCCTCATGGAAGATCGCCTCGACCGGACATTCCGGCACACACGCCTCGCAGTCAATACACTCGTCTGGGTGGATATAGAGGATCTTTTCCCCTTCGTAGAAACATTCCACCGGGCAAACAACTACACAATCGGTGTACTTGCAAGCAAAACAAGGCTCACAAACAACGTGCGTCATCAGATACTCTCTCCTGTACGCTCTGCTGGCCGAATGTAAACACTTATCACAGCAACGTTTGAGCGTCTTACGCCGCCGCTCGAATCGCCCGAATCTTACTGCCGCCGGCGCGTGCCTGTCAACCCGCTCGAATTCTAGGTTCGGCACAGTCGCCAGCTTCACTTGCCCCAAAGTTTGGTCGAATTTAGAATCAAATTTGGGGCGACGGGGCTATCATCGCTGGGGATCGTTCGTCCGGCTGGGTGAACCCTTGTTTCCTTCAGCCGGGTACAGCCGGTTCCCATTCCCGGCGATCTGCTGAATTCGAGTTCGAGGACACTTTGGCACTCTCCGAAATTGACCGATCTCTTCTGGAACGCTGCGTGGCCCGCCAAACGGGTTCCTGGAACGAGTTTGTGGATCGTTTCATGGGGCTGGTGATCCACGTGATCCACCACGCCGTGCAAGCCCGCTCGCTGCAGATCACCGCTGCGGACGAGGAGGATCTGGCCGCTGAGGTCCTCTTGGAGATCATCGCCAACGATTTCGCCGTTTTACGGCAATTTCGTGGGCAGAGCAGTCTGGCGACTTATCTGGCCGTGATCGCTCGACGTGTCGTCATCCGCGAATTATTGCATCGGTTTGGCCGTGGCCGACCGACGGCCGGCGATGGGGAAATGGCCGAAGTCAGCGATCCCAGCCGGGCCGCGCAGGATGTGCTGAGCGACCGCGAGCAGGTCGAGCGGTTGTTGGAAGAGCTGGAAGGTGCCGAGGCCGATGTGGTCCGGCTGTACCACCTGGAAGGCAAGTCGTACTACGAGATCAGCATGGCCACCGGCATGCCGGAAAACAGCATTGGCCCGCTGCTGAGCCGCGCTCGCGAAAAACTACGGCGGTCGATGGCCGAGAAGACTTGAGCGTCCGGCGGCGGGCCAGGAGGCGGACGGCCCGGCGGCCGGCAGACCAGCGGACGGCCACGATCCGGCCGCCTGTCGCGGGGCAGGCAGCGGCGAGCCAAACGGGGGGGAATGCCCAGCGGTGGGGGGATAGGACGGTGGGGGACTGGCAGGACCCGCCCTTTGCGTCACATCGATGTTCGCATAACCCGGATAGTCCGGCTTGACCCATAGCTCTTCGCCCAGCTGCGGGGGGTTGATCTGGACATCTTTCAACTCCAGGGTCAGTCTCATCTTTGCACCGGGCCAATGCATTTCGGTGCGTCGAGCAAGCGTGGCGCCGCTGACCGGATCCTGCTGATGATTGCGGTTGTAGGCGCTGGCGATCAGTTGCCCCTGCGAACTGAAGAGGTGCTGTTCCAGGATCCAACCGCTGCGGGGATCGAGAACCAGGGTCTTGGTCAGATCGCCCTGAGCGGTCGCCAGGAGGGTACGAATTTCCACGCGGCCATCGGCCCGCTGGAAGGGCCCCTGATGGCGCCCCGCCGGGTCGAGCCCGGTCATTCCGATCGCTTCGACCAGCCATTCCGGTTGGACTGGGAAGACCTGGCCCGCCGGACTGGAGACGAACTGGTCGTGATAGCCGAAGTACAGGGCCGGCGGCTCGCTACGTTTGACCCAGATCCAGAACAGTTCCTGGTTGCTGCCCAAATCGAGTTCGGAACCGCCCACCCCCAACCCGGCTCGCAAACGGACGTGCCGCGGCGAAGCGATCGCCAGGCTGGCTTTTAAGGCCGGGAACCCGTTGCCGTTCAGCGTGGCCCGCGTCGAGTAGACGGCCTGGATCCGGGCACGATTCTGGTTGACCACCCGCATCACTTCCTCCAGGGTGGGTGGGGTCGCAAACGCGACCGGGGCCGGCTGTACGGTCTGAAAGGTCCGCGGACAACTCGTCCCGCTGGCAACGGTCAGGATCAGGAGGGTCGCCAGGCAGTAAGCAGCTCGACTGTGCAATTCAGCGTCCTTGCTGAAAGGATTCCAGCGTGAGGGCAGGCTTGCCGCCCAGTTTTTTTCAGCGTCGCCAACCCGGGCCAGGCAAAACACGCATCCCTGCCCGCCCGTTTTCTTGCGTTCTGCTTTCAGGCCGCGTCGGCAAACAACAAGGCGGCCAGTTCTTCCTGGATTTCCTGCTGACGCTGCCGATCCGGTTCGACCACCCCCAACTCATAGCTCTTCTCGCGCCGTGGGCAATACAGCGTCAGCTTCTGGCCACCCTCAGCGGTCTGTTCCTGCTCTTCCAATCGCAAGACGCGGCGGCGAATCATCAGCAGGGCCAGCACGTAGCGGACATCTTGTTTGTCCGGCTGATCCTGCAGCTCCTCAAAATACTCCAGCATGATATCGTTCGGGGCCCAGTGCAGCCGGTGGGCATGCCGCGCGGGCATTCTGGATTTCCACCATCCCAAGGCGTCGGGGGGTGGGCCTTGCCAGGCGGCCGTACTGTAGTCTTTGCGGACGACCTGCGCTTCCTCGACCAAAAGAACCGAAAAAAATTCCTGCTCGGCTTCGAATTCCTGGCCCGTGGCGGCACACTGGCGCGTACAGCGTTGAACTTCAAACTCCATGATCCACCCGGCGGGGCTGGCTGACCCGGACGGCCAGGGCCAGGCCGCACCAGGCGGACCCGGCCGGCCCTTCCCGGGTCGATCTTAGGCAAATCATGCCGCTGACGAAACCCGTTTTCGCCGTGGGCAGGTCGGCCGTCCGGCACAACCAACCTGCTTGCTGTGCCCTCAACAGTATCGGTGATAGAATCCACACTTGATGAAGATCCAGGCCGCGGTACTTTTTGGCGTCCGCGAACCGTTTCGTATCGAAACGGTCGAACTGGGCGAACCGCGGGCCGGGGAAGTGCTGGTCAAGATGGCCGCGGCCGGTATCTGCCGCAGCGACTGGCACCTGGTCACCGGTGCCACCCGACACCCCCTGCCGGTCGTACCGGGGCATGAGGGCGCGGGCCGCGTGGAGGGGACGGGCCCCGCGGTGGAGGGCCTGGCGGTCGGCGACCTGGTCACCTTGAATTGGGCCCCCGCCTGCGGAAGGTGTTATTACTGTCGAGCGGGCAAGCCCAATTTGTGTGCCACCTGCCTGGAACCGGTCTGGTCGGGAGGGCTGCTGGACGGCACCACGCGGCTCTCGCTGGCCGGCCAGCGGCTGTACCACTTCTGCGCCTTGGCGGCCATGGCCGAATACGCGGTCGTACCCGCGGCCTCCTGCGTGAAAATGGATTCCCGTCTACCCCCCACCGTCGCGGCCCTGATTGGCTGCGCGGTCGCCACGGGCGTGGGTGCCGTGCTGAACACCGCGCACCTGCCTGCCGGCAGCCAGGTGGCCGTGTTTGGGGCGGGCGGCATCGGGCTGAACATCATCCAGGCGGCCCGCCTGGCGGGCGCGGCCAGCGTGATTGCGATCGAGCCTCAGTCAGCGCGACAGGCGCTGGCGGGGGAATGTGGGGCGTCCCACGTCCTGGCCCCGGGACCCCGCACCGTGGCTGCAATCAAAGACTTGTGCGACGGCCGCGGCGCGGATTACGTTTTCGAAGCGGTGGGGGACCCCCAAGTCCAGCAGGCCTGCGTGGAGGCCGCCCGGCCGGGCGGCACCATCATCCTGGCCGGTTTGGCCCCCATGGATTCCCGCACGGAATTGGCCGCCGCCGCCCTGGCCCGCCAGGAAAAAACCATCAAAGGGTCCTACTACGGTTCGACTGTCCCGGCGCGTGACTTTCCACAGTACGGCAAATACTGCCTGGATGGCCAACTGGACCCGCAGCGATTGATTTCTCAGACGTACCCCTTGCAGCAAATCAACCAGGCCTATCAGGATATGCTGGCCACGCGAATCGCCCGCGGGATGATTCTGTTCGACTGAACCCGCGGGACCGTCCGCCCTCGCGTCTGCTTGACGCAATTGCCAACGACCGCTACGATGCAACAATGCCGCGCAGCGGTCGGGTAGCGGTCACAAGCACAAGCACCCCGGCAACAGAGCCAAGCACCCCGGCAAGCGAAGTGGATTTCCCCGTGTCCCGATGGAACCTGCCAGCCCTGCTCCTTCCGCTGCTCGCCGCTGGCGGGCTGTCTGGGCTGTACGTTTAATTCGGTGTTGCTCGAAACAAACAGCCCTCAGGCCCTCCGGCCTTGGGGCTTTTTTTGTGGAACCATCCTTATGCGACCCTTACACCTGCGGGCCCCCTGTCCCCAGAGGAGACGCAGACCCCATCCGGCCCACGACGACCTTTGCCCTGGCGACGATCCAAAAACAAACGGTACGGATCCCGGACCGATCGCCCCGCTGCCAGGGTCCTGGTTGGCCGGCGGCCGAGTCCGACGCAGGAGATAACGCCCCGATGAACGAACCTGTCGACCCGAAACGGATGATCAAGATTTTCGACACGACCCTGCGCGACGGCGAACAGTCGCCTGGCGCCAGTATGAACCTTTTTGAAAAACTGGAAATTGCCCAATCGCTGGCCGACCTGGGGGTGGACATCATCGAAGCCGGTTTTCCGATCGCGTCGCCGGGCGATTTTGAAGCGGTCCGCGAAGTCGGCAAGATCATCCGGGGACCCACGATCTGCGGGCTGGCTCGCTGCAACGACGCAGACATCGATCGCGCCTGGGAGGCGCTCAAACATGCCGAAACCCCCAGGATCCACGTGTTTCTGGCGACCAGCGCCATTCACCGCCAGTTCAAACTGAAGATGGACAAGGACCAGATCATCCAGCGTGCGGTCGAGGGCGTACGTCGCGCGGTCGCTTATTGCGACGACGTCGAATTTTCGCCGGAGGATGCGGCACGGACCGAACCCGACTTCCTCTGCCAGGTCGTGGAGGCCGCGATCCAAGCCGGGGCCTCCACCGTCAACATCCCCGACACCGTCGGTTACGCCACCCCCGCTCACATGGGAGGCGTAATCCAGACGCTGGTCGATCGCGTGCCGAACATCGATCAGGCGGTGATCAGCGTGCACTGCCACAACGACCTGGGCCTGGCGGTGGCCAACAGCCTGGCGGCGGTGGAAAACGGGGCGGGGCAGGTCGAATGCACCATCAACGGCATCGGGGAACGTGCGGGCAACTGTTCGCTGGAGGAAATCGTGATGGCCTTGCGGGTCCGTGCTGACTATTTCCACGCGGACACCCGTATCGTCAGCCAGCGGCTGGTGCCCACCAGCCGCCAGGTCGCCAATATCACGGGGATCCAGGTCCAGCGCAACAAGGCGATTGTGGGCCGCAACGCCTTCGCCCATGA
This sequence comes from Planctomycetales bacterium, assembly GCA_011772275.1. Classification (GTDB taxonomy): domain Bacteria; phylum Planctomycetota; class Planctomycetia; order Pirellulales; family UBA7805; genus CS4-C045. The sequence continues at coordinate 11,412 of WVZU01000356.1, forward strand.
AGCGGGCATCCATCAAGACGGGATGCTGAAGGAAGCCCGCACCTACGAGATCATGCGGCCCGAGGACGTCGGCCTTGCTCAAACCGACCTGGTGCTGGGCAAACATAGTGGTCGAGCCGCTTTGGGGGACCGGGCCAGGCAGCTGGGTTACCGGTTGACCGCCGAGCAATTGCATGAGGTATTCGACAACTTCAAACAGCTGGCCGATCGCAAGAAAGAAATTTACGACAGCGATATCGCCGCGTTGATCGAAGAGATCATTCGCGTCGTCAGCGACCAGTGGACCTTTGGTTCCTACT
>WVZU01000356.1:11734-12903 GCA_011772275.1 Planctomycetales bacterium
AGGACGAACAAACAACACAGATGTCCTGCGGCGACGGCCCGGTCGATGCCATTTTTCTGGCGATCGAGCAGCTGACCGGTCACAAGGTCCGCTGCGTCGACTTCGGCGTGCACAGCGTCTCGGTCGGCAAGGATGCTCAAGGGGAAGTCAACGTCGAAATCGAACACGACGGCCGCCGCTATGTGGGCCGCGGCGTCTCGACCGACAGCCTGGAAGCCGCTGCCAAGGCCTTCTTGAACGCCGTCAATCGCATCGAAGCCGCTCGGCAGGGCTAACCAGGCCAAGGGGGTAACCAGGCCAAGCGCACCCGCCGACCCCCTCCCCCGCAGCTCAGGCCACAAACGCCAGCCAGTAGAAGACCCAACCGGTCAGGGAGGTCAAGACCATCCCCGCGGCGGCCAGTCTCGCCCAGAAGACGTGCCGCCCCGAATAGCCGCTGGGCGCCGCCGGCCGGGGAAACCGCCGCAGCGCTCCCACGATCACCACCACCCACAAGAACGCGGTGGGTACGGCAAACAATAGATGCACGATCAGGCTGACCCCCACCACGCTGGCCCACTTCGCACCGGCGGCCTGGTAGTCGTCGGGAAAGTAGGGCGAGGCGGCCGCCCGCGTCTCCCATTCGGTCAACAGTTGCATGTCGATCTCGAAGGCCACCAGGGCAATCAGTAACACGATTCCCAGGGCCAGCTGAATCCGCTTGTGCAGTTCGAACTGCCGCCGATCGCGGACCAGCCAGATACTGTAGCCCATCACCACCAAGACCAGGAACATCGCCACGAATACGACGTCCAGCATCAGCGAACCGCGCGTGCCGAGAAAGCCATCGATACCAGAAAATTGCGGTCCGCCTTCCACCTTCAATCCGCTTGGTTTGACCTTAGCGACCAGTCAAAATGAACTTCCCCATTTTGATGGGAGATCACAAATTTAAACAGACATAACAGTTTAGCCGACCGGCGGCCCGGCCCGATGGAGCCGAATTCGTGAGAATTCGGACCGTCTATTTCCTTTGTCCACTCGGTTTCCTCGGTTTCGAAGGTTCTTCCGGAAAATCTGTGGGTAGATTGCTCTTTCCCCAAGGGTGGCCACAGCGGCAGTCCGTTTGCCTGGGGAAGAAGTGTGAACAGCGGGTCGGTGAAGGGTAGCCGGTGAAGCGTATTCGTTTA
>WVZU01000347.1 GCA_011772275.1 Planctomycetales bacterium
ACGGCCACGACCTGGCCGATCAGGATCCGCGTTTCGCCCTCGATCAATCCCAGCGGCCGGCCGTTATCGATATCCCAGCAGGCGCGGGTGGCAAAGACGCCGGTCAACACGGCGCCCAGGGTGCCCCCCACCGCGTGGACCCCGAAAGCGTCCAGGGAGTCGTCATACCCAAAGCTGCTCTTCACCGCCCCGCAGGCAAAGTAGCAGCCGACGCCGGCCACGACTCCCATGATCAAGGCCGGCATGGGGTTCACAAAGCCGGCGGCGGGCGTGATGCAGACCAGGCCCGCCACGGCGCCCGAGGCCGCACCCAGCACGCTGGGCTTGCCCCGCGAGATCCACTCCATCACCGCCCAGGCCACCGCCCCGGCGGCGGCGGAAAAGTGCGTCGTGCAGAAGGCACTGGAGGTCAGATGATCCGAGGCCAGCTCGCTGCCGGCGTTAAAGCCAAACCAGCCGACCCACAACATGGCCGCCCCCATCGCCGTGTAGGTCAGGTTGTGCGGACGCATGTCCTCGTGGCCAAACCCCAGCCGCTTGCCAATCAACAGGGCGCAGACCAGGGCCGACACGCCGGAACTGATGTGGACCACCGTCCCGCCGGCGAAGTCCAGGGCCCCCCCGGCCCAGCCGTTACCCTCTTCGCCGGTGGGCACAAACCCCAGGATGCCCTTGTCCCACACCCAGTGGCACAGCGGGCAATAGACCAGCGTCCCCCACAGGATCATAAATACCGTCATCGTGCTGAACTTCATCCGTTCGGCGAACGCCCCGCAGATCAAGGCGGGCGTGATGATGAAGAACATCCCCTGGAACAGCATGTGGGTCAGCCGGGGGATCACCCCTTCCATCGGCTCGATTGGCCCCGCGGCACCTTCCGGCCACGAGCGCTGGACGTCGTTCATGAACAAGTACTCGCCGTTGCCGATCCATTTGCCGTCACCGCCGAAGGCCAGCGAGTAGCCGTACAGGCCCCAGAGGACCGTCATCAGCCCCATCAGAAAGAAGCACTGCATCATCACGCCCAGGACGTTTTTCTTGCGGACCAGGCCGCTGTAGAAAAATGCCAGGCCCGGAGCGGTCATGAACAGGACCAGGGCGCAGCAGGTCAGCATCCAGGCGTTATGGCCGGCCAGGGCCGCCTCATCCGCGGCAGCCTGGACCCCTTCCAGCGTCAGCTCCGCTGGCTCGTCCGCCGCCGCGGCCTCCTCCTCCTGGGGGGCGTCCGTTTCCTGGTCGACCACCACCTCCTCGTCGACCACGACCTCGGTCGCCTCTTCCCCGGCCGGTGGTTCGTTGTCAGGTTGAGCCAGCAGGGGTCCGCTCCAACCCATCAGCAACATGGCCCCACTACACACGATTGCCATCAGTTTGCGCAACTTCATTGGTAACTCCCGCATGCGATGCGAATGAACCCGAACAGTAAGAATGACAACGACACCGCTCGTCGCCACTGTCCGCCTCAGATATCGTCTGACGATCCCTCGCGGACCCTGCCGATCGGCCCGCGGCCGACCGTGCCTGCGCAGGACCACGACACGATGGCTAACAGGCTAACCGGCGGGCAGGCTGTCGTAAAGGAGTGCCAAGCGATTTTTTAGAAAAAATTTTTGGGGGGTCATTCAGGCCCCTTGCGCCACGGCACATCGCCATGGCCCGACTGGGCATTGGCTGCCCGGGCCAGCACGAAGAGGAGGTCGGCCAGGCGGTTGAGATAGACGATTAGGAGGGATGTTTCGGGCGTGAGCGTCTCTTGCCGGGCCAGGCGAATCAACCGCCGTTCGGCCCGCCGGCAGACCGTGCGGGCCAGGTGCAAATGGGCGGCCAGGGGGCTGCCGGCGGGCAGGACAAATTGCCTCAAGGGGGCCAGCGACTGGTCGGCCCGGTCAATGTCGGCCTCCAAGGTGGCGATGTGCTGCAGCGTGATGCCCACCGCGGACGGCCGGTCCGCGGTGCTCGGCGTGGCCAGCTGGGTGCCGACCACAAACAGCTCGTTTTGCACCCGTTCCAGCACGGTGTCGATCGGGTCCCCGCCGCCGGCACAGCGGGCCGTGCCCAGCACGGCATTCAGCTCGTCGACCGTTCCATAGGCTTCGATCCGGGGATCGTCCTTCCAGGTCCGCTGGCCGCCGATCAGCCCGGTCTGCCCATCGTCGCCCGTCTTGGTATAGATTTTGGCCATGGCCGTTTTTTCTGTTGCCCACCGCGTCGCCAGTCCCTCACCGCTGCTCTATAATAGGCGGGGATCCTACCCTTGGCGACCACCCACCTCGACAGCAGCCGGCTGCACGCCGCCGGCTGGGATTGGCCTTGTCTACCTTGATCCAGGATTGGCGTCGACTCCCTTTGCGGGCCGTCCGGCTGGCTCTGCTGGTCTGCTGCCCGGCCGCCGCACAGGCCGCGGCGGGCGGGGACGAAGGAATCGAGCCCCGTTGGCTCAAGAATATCCGCCAGGTGACGGCCGATTTTGTCAAAGCGGGCGAGGGCTACTTTTCGCCCGACGGCAAAACGATCGTTTTTCAAGCCGTGCCGCAAGGATATCCCTTCTACCAGATCTACACCCAGTCGCTGGTTGGTGACGACAAGCCGCGGCGGATCAGTACGGGCCGCGGCCGCACGACCTGCGCCTACTTTCACCCGGAGGGGCGGCAGGTCATTTTCGCCTCCGGCCACCTCGACCCGCGAATTTCCGAGACCGAAGCGGCCGCGGTCCGCCAGCAGGAGGAGGACCGCCAAACGGGCCGAAGCAGGCGGTACCGTTGGGTATTTGACCCGCACATGGAAATTTTTCGAGCGGATTTAAACAGTGGCGAACTGGTCCGCTTGACCGATTCCCCCGGTTACGACGCCGAATGCGCTTACTCGCCCGACGGCAGCCAAATCGTCTTTTGCAGCGACCGCGACGGCGATCCGGACCTGTACATCATGCAGGCCGACGGCAGTCAGGTCCGGCAGCTGACCAATGCGGACGGGTACGACGGGGGGCCTTTCTTTTCGCCCTGCGGCAACTGGGTCATTTTTCGCAGTGACCGCAAAGTCAAGGATCAGCTGCAGATCCATGCGATTGGCATCGACGGAAAAAACGAAGTGGCCCTGACGGACAATCTGGGCGTAAACTGGGCACCTTATTGGCATCCTGGGCAGCCTTATATTATCTGGTGTGGAGCGGATCATGGGGACGCGCGGAGGCGGCCCAATTACGATCTGTGGCTGATGAAGTACGAACTGCGGAACGGAGGGTTGGCCAAGGGGCCCGTCACGCGGATCACCGATCATCCGGCGGCTGATGTGCTGCCGGTCTTTTCCCCGGACGGCAGCCAGCTGATGTGGACCAGCAACCGCACCACCGACCGCAGCAGTCAGCTGTGGATCGCGGACTTCACCCTGCCCCCATCGTAGGGATTGCGCGGGTTAGATAAGCGTTGAAATGGGCAGGACCCCGACCATGGCCACCCCACAGCCCCGGGCAACCCTGAAATACCAGACGGGCGGAATAGAGCAGGTGCTACAATTTCTGAAGCGAACACGCAGCGAATTGCGCGAGTTGCGGATGGTTCGCGTCTGGCAGGATCGGCTGCAGGTGTTTGACGTGAATCAGGATTTTTTCGAGATCCAGGGATTGGGCTACCAGGACACCGAGGTCGTGACTGCCCTGGACGTGGTCGCGGCAGCTTACAAACGCGAGCAGATTCACGAAGAGGTCCAGCAGGAATACAAGGAATTCAAAACCGGACGCCGGTACCCCTGGGCAGCGGACCGCGTGATGTAATTTGGGGGAAGTGCTGTCGAGCCGACGGCCGCGGCGATCCGCAAGGGCACACCATACAAGGTACTGATATATCGGGGAGATCATCATGCAGCAAGTAAAAATCTTTGAGTGCCTGGAAAACGAGATCAACAGCCTGGAACACGAGATCAATCAATGGCTGCGCGAGTCGGGCGCCCGGATCATCAGCATCACGGGCAACATCGCGCCGCAAAGCGTTACCAGCCAACCGAAAGCTCGGCCGGCACCCTCCGATGTGCTGCTGATCGTGTTGTACGAATTGACCGGTTCGACCCCAGAAGGGTCGTAGGCCAGCCAGAGGGCCGGGTCGCTGCGGGGGACAAAAGGGTTCCCCGTACCGACCGCGCCGCGCGGGATCCGTAGGAGGCGCCCTCCACCGGGCAGGGATCCGCCGGGGAAAATATTCGTCAAGACAAAAAGCGGCCTGTTATAATGAGATCAAAACTAGCGGGTGTGTGCGACGACGAGGATCGACCCATGAAGAATTTGTTGCTGATGCTTGCCTTGCTGGGAATGATCGCCTTGGCCGGCGGCCGGCAGGCCGGCGGTGAACTGCCGGCAGAACAGATAACGGCAGAAAAGCAGGAGGCCGAAGAAAAACAGTCGGCAGGCAAACAAGAGACGGAAAAACAGGACGCGGAAAAAAAAGACGCGGACAAGCCGGATGCCGAAAAACAGGCTGCTGATAAACAGGACAGTGACGAGCAGGGCACGGACAAGCAGGATGCGGAAAAGCAGGACACCGACGAGCGGGACGCGGATGAGCAAAAGTCGGATAAACAGAGCCCGGATACACAGCCGGCGGAAAAAACAGCTCAGCAGGCCCCGGGCGACGACCCGTCGGAGACGGTGACGGTCGAACAGGCTCTGCTGAAGATCGAAGTCGAGCTGGAGGGGGTTTTTGAGGCCGAGCAGACACGGGAGATTGCGGTCCATACGGATGAATGGTCCGAGCTGACGGTGGATTGGGCCATTCCGCACGGGCGACGGGTGAAGAAGGGCGCTGCCTTGTTGCGTCTGAACACCCGCAAGATTGATATCGCCCTGGCGGACCTGGAAGCCGGGCTGGAGTCGGCCAAGCTGGCCGTACAGCAGACCAAAGCGTCGCTAGAGCTGTTGCAAAAATCGGTGCCGGAATCGCTCGCCGCGGCTCGACGAACCGCCAGTGAAGCCAGCGAGAATCTACAGCGTTTTCATGAAATCGAAAAAGCGGACATGATCAAGGACGTCGAGCAGACCCTATTGCATCAGCAGCAGGCGTTAAGCTACCAGCAGGAGGAACTGAGGCAGCTGGAGAAAATGTATCAGGCCGATGATCTGACGGAAGAGACCGAAGAAATCGTCCTCACACGTGCTCGACATCGCGTCGAGCGCTTCGAATACTGGGTGCAAAAGGCTCAGCGACAAAAGCAGCTCTTCGATACGGTGATGCTGCCCCGTTACGAGGCCAACCTCACGCAGGCCGCTACCCAGACGCAGCTGGCCCTGGAAAAAGCCGAGGAGACCCTGCCGGTCACCCTGGCCGAAACCCGCTTGTCGCTGGAAAAG
>WVZU01000243.1:0-3749 GCA_011772275.1 Planctomycetales bacterium
CGGGGTGGGGCTTCGCAGCCAGTGGTGAGAAGGAAAATGATGAACACGATCTTTGCCCACAGCGTGCCTGCGGATCAGATGTGGCTGATTTGGATGGTCAGCATCGTGCTGGTGGTGGCTGCGGTCATCGACGGCTGGCAGCTGAAGGTACCCAACTGGATCACCTTTCCCATGATCCTCGGCGGCTGGGCTTACAGCGGTTGGGCCTTTGGGGGGCCGGGGCTGATGTGGAGCCTGGTGGGGACAGGCGTGGGCCTGCTCTTGCTGCTGCCGGCATACGCCATTGGCGGCATGGGGGCCGGCGATGTCAAGCTGATGGCCGGCCTGGGGGCCTGGGTTTGGCCGGCAGTGACCTTTTATGCCTTCTGCGTGTCGGCGGTCGTGGGAGGGCTGATCGCGGTGGGGATGGTCCTGTACCGCAAGGCCTGGCACAAGCACCGCCAGCAGTTCGGGATGATCTTGAACGAGATCGCGGTGATTCGCGATCCGGAAAAGCTAGCAGCGATTGCTGCCGATCGGAAGAGCAGCATGCTGTTGCTCCCCTACGGAATCCCGATTGCCTTGGGAACCATCGCTTACTTTGCTTGGTCGGGGATGCTGTTATGAGAAATCAGGCAAGTCGTCAACGAATCCGGTCAGGTAAGCGATTCCACCTGCAGAGAGCTTGCTGGATTTGCCGAAAAAAAAGACAAGGCGCTGCTGTTGTCGAATTTGCCCTGATTGCGCCCCTCTTCATGCTGTTGGTGTTGGGCATGATCGAAGTGGGCCGGGCGATCATGGTTCAGCAGATTTTGGTGAACGCCTCCCGAGAGGGGGCTCGGCGAGCCGTTTTGGACGGTGCCACGGATACGGAGGTCGCGGATTTCGTGAACACGTATTTAAACAATGCGTCCCTTCCTTCTGCGACTGTGACGTTTCCGCAAGGTAGTCCACAGGATGCCGGTTTTGGCGCCCCTGTCGAGGTGCAGGTCTCGATGCCTTTTGGTCAAGTCACCTGGGTGCCGGGACCAATGTATTTAGGTGGACAGAACTTGACTGCCAGCACGGTGATGCGTCGGGAGACGGTGCAGTAAGCAGAGGACGTGGGTGGCAGCCGGGAGTTTGCCCATTTTTGTCGATCCCCCGGAACATCACCCTCCCCCCAAACCCCCACTCCCGTAAGGGCAAAGCGAGGACCTCTGATGCGTCCCAAGTCACTCATTCTGCTCGTCCTGGCACTCGGCTGCGGTCTGGTGGCATCCATCGGCATCAGCGAGATCATTGACAGCCAACGGGCTCAGCAAGGAGTCGCGGTAGAAACCGAAGCCATTCTGGTGGCCAAGGTCGACATTGAACGCAGCACCATCCTTTCGGCCGACAACTTGATCCTGGAAGATTGGCCCAAAAACAAGGTACCGACCGGTGCCATCCGCGATCTGGCCGACGTGGACGGGCGACGACCCGTGATCAAAATTACCGGCGGGCTGCCTCTTTTGGAGAGCATGATTGGGACTGGGGAGGCCATTCGGCCGGCATCGGAGATTCCCAAGGGTTACCGGGTGGTGGCGGTCCGAGTGACGGACGAGAGCGGTGCCAATCTGATTCGGCCCGGTGACCGCGTCGACCTCCAACTGTTCGCTCGGCGCAATCCTGCCTTGGGCGTGGATAAAACCGGCACCTGGGTATTTTTGCAGGACGTCAGCGTGTTTGCCGTCAACCAGGACATCAACAGCGATGCCGACAGCGAACAGGCTCTGCAGGCCCGCACGGTCTCCTTACTGGTCACCCCGCTCCAAGCCGCCAAGGTTACCCTGGCCACGCGGATTGGCGATATCCGCCTGATCATGCGTGGTGTCCAGGACGACGAGGGGAGCGAGCAGACGGTGGCCAACATCAACGATCTGTTGAATACCTCGGAGAAATTCGAGGACGATGGTGAACCGGCCGGCCCGGCGGAGCAGGGAACTCGGGTTGCCAGTCATGATTCCTCGATGTTGGATTGGCTGAATCAACGATCGCAGCCATCTTCGTCGTCGTTGGGCGAGACCTTCGAGATGGTGGTCATGCGGGGAACCGATATTACGGTTCAGCAGTTCCAGCGTGGGGCGCACCTGCCCACGACGATCACTGCAGGTGCTTCCCGTATTATCGGTCCCAACGGTTCAGTGCAAGATTCGCAAATCTCCGACTCGGCCGATAATGCGGACGAATCAGGTCCTGCCAGCGATTCAGGTGGGCCTGCAGAAGTAAGGGTGCCCATCGACGATTAAAGAAGTAGCGAAAAATTCTCCTCGCGCGGTGACAAGGGAAGGCTTGCCGCCCGAGCATTCACGGAAGAACGGACCGCCACCGCGGTCAGCAAGGAAGGACACGGATGCGTCGCTTCAATTCCCGCCACGCCACGCTTGCGCTGGTCGCAGTCGCCCTGACGGTCACTGGCAACCGCACCGCTCGAGCTCAGTTGGTTGGACCTGCGCCCATGACGATGCAGGTTTCCGAGAGCTCCCAGCGGTTGGAAATCGTGGCCAACAGTAGTCGGATCTTGTCGCTGGGGGAAGCCATTCCCCGGGCCCAGGTGAACAATCCGGACATTCTGGAGCTGACACCCTTGTCCCCCACGCAGGTCCAGGTGTTTGCCAAGAAGCCGGGGGTGACGCAAGTCAACCTCTGGAATGCCAGGGACGAAGTTCGGTCGGTCGACGTGATCGTCTACGGGGACGCCCGTGAATTGACGATGCTGCTGCAGACCCAATTTCCCACGGCTTCTTTGAAAGTCGTTCCCTTGGCGCACAGCGTTGTCGTCTCGGGATACGTGGAACGGCCGGACCAGGTCAGCCGGGTGGTACGGATTGCGGAAGACTTCTATCCCAAGGTCATTAACAACATTAACGTGGGCGGGGTCCAGCAGGTCTTGCTGCACGTGAAGGTGATGGAGGTTTCCCGGACCAAGATGCGGGCCTTGGGTTTCGACTGGTCGATTAAAAACGGGTCGGATTTTCTGGTTTCCAGCGTCAGCGGGCTGCTCTCCGGCGCGGGAGTGCCCCTGGGTGGGGACACGGTGCGGTTCGGAATTGTGGACAACAACACGAATTTCCTGGGCGCGCTGGAAGCCCTCCGGCAGAACAATGTGGCCAAGATTCTGGCCGAACCGACCCTGGTTACCGTCAGCGGCCGAGCGGCTCGCTTCGTCGCCGGCGGTGAATTTCCCATCCTCGTCCCTGCCGGCCTGGGGACGGTTTCCATCGAGTACAAAACTTTCGGCACGGTCGTGGACTTCGTGCCCATCGTGCTGGGCAACGGCCGCATCCGCCTGGAAGTACGGCCGACGGTGAGCGAATTGGATGAATCGCGGGGCGTCACGATCAACAATACCACCGTCCCGGGCCTGAATGTCCGCCAGGTGGATACCGGTGTGGAGATGAGTGCTGGACAGACACTGGCCCTGGCCGGGTTGATCCAGAATCGTGTGGAAGCCGAAAACCGGGGACTGCCGATCCTGGCTGACCTGCCCTACCTGGGGGTTCCCTTCCGCCGTGTGGAGGAAACGAACAACGAGATCGAACTGCTGATTATGGTCACGCCGGAATTGGTGGAAGCGATGGACGCGGAGGAAGTACCTCCCCTGGGACCGGGCATGCACACGGTCAGCCCGCCGGATTGCGACCTTTACTGGCGGGGGCACATCGAGGTTCCGAATCGGAACTTGCCGCCCGGTTACCATCCGCCCCTGGGGGCTCATGGTCAGCCCGCATGTCAGCCGCCGGCCTACC
>WVZU01000243.1:3797-5871 GCA_011772275.1 Planctomycetales bacterium
GGAGGGGCGGGGGCCGTTACGGACGGGCTCGCCGGTGGCGCCCGTACGGTGGACCGCACCGGCGGTGGCCAACCGGGAAAGCAGCCATCATCACACCCAGGTGGGGATCCCTCCCGCCGCCGGTCCGGGAAGTCTGACACCCCAGTTCCTGGGACAGGTCGGCTACGACGTCCATCCCTAGGGAGAGGTTTTCCCAACGACCGCATCCGGGCGTGCCGCCGCCACAGGCATAGGGACGATCACAGCTTTTGGTTTTCACGGGACCACGCGGACGATGAGCAACGTAATTCGGCTGGCGATCGTTGACCCGCAGGACAGCACACGGGAAGCGTTAAAGGCGATCCTCCTGGGGATGGATCGCGTCTGGCTGGAAGCGGAATGTTCGCGGTACGAATTCTTCTCGGACGTGGTGGCTCAGACGGAACCCGATATTGGCGTGATCGCGGTGGATGCCGACCCGGAAAAGGCCCTCCGTCTGGTCACCCAGCTCAACGAAACCGCCCCCGAATGCAGCGTCCTGGTCACCAGCAGCTCAACCGACGGCGACCTGATCCTGCGTGCCATGCGGGCCGGTGCCAAGGAGTTTCTGACGCAACCGGTCAAACTGGACGACATGCTGCAGGCCCTGGACCGGATCAACGACCGTCGCTCCAACCGGGGCGACGTCAAGTCCCGTGGCAGCACGGTCATCGCCCTGGCCGGTGCCACCGGTGGCGTGGGCAGCACCAGTCTGGCGGTCAACCTGGGCTGCGCCCTGGCGGATGACGAACGCAATTCGGTGGTCCTGGTCGATTTGGACCTTTGTCTGGGCGATGCCGATGTGTGCCTGGATGCGATTNNCGGATGGATATCACCCTCCTGAAACGCTCTTTGACCAAACATTCTTCCGGCTTGTACCTTCTCCCGCGCCCCGTGCAGTTGGACGACGTGGATGAAATCAGGCCTGATGACCTGCAGCGGCTGGTCGGCCTGCTGAAAGCCACCTTCACCCACATCCTGCTGGACCTGTCGAAGTCGTACGGGCCTCTGGACCGCCTGGCACTCGAGCTGGCGGATCACGTGCTGCTGGTGACCCAACTCGATCTGCCTTGCCTCCGCAACGTGGTCCGCCTCATGATGTCGTTCAATGAGAAGGAGGGGTTGAGCGAGAAGATTAAGGTGATCGTGAATCGGATTGGTCTCGAGCAAAACCAGATTGGGATGAAGAAGGCCCAGGAAACCATCGGGCGAGAAATTTTTTGGAAGATCCCCAATGACTATCGTACGATGGTCGAAGTCCGCAACAACGGGGTTCCCTTGATCGAACATGCGCGGAAGCAGCCGATCACTCAGCAGATCCTGGGATTGGCGGCGGCCCTCAGCGGGGATCCGGAAAAGTCTGCCGGCGAGGACGAAGAAGGGGCCGCCAAATCGACGTTCAGCCGCTGGTTCAGTTTCGGTAAATAACCGCTCTCCACCCCGCTCGACAGCGCTCTTTCGCCGCTGCTCGACACCTTATCCCCACCAGCGGGTGCTCGTCATTCCCACCAGCGGTTTCTCGTCAGGTGCGGCCTTCTTCCCCTCCTTCCCCGCCAGGGGCAGGAGATGCCCGGTGGCAGGCCCCTTGCGCCAATCCCGGGAGGCACCCGGTGGACCCCGGGGCCAGGCTGGCCTACGATAAACCGCATCTTGTGTTAACGCCGAGGAGGATTTTTGTGGAACGAGCGACCTTCGGGGCTGGCTGCTTTTGGGGTGTAGAAGCCGCTTTTCAGGATCTGGCGGGCGTGGCCGCGACGGCTGTGGGCTACAGCGGTGGTGCCTGGGAAAATCCCACCTACCAGGATGTCTGCAGCGGCGCCAGTGGGCACGCCGAGGTGGTCCAGATCCAATTCGATCCGGCCATCATCTCGTACGAGAAACTGCTGGACGTCTTCTGGAATTGTCACGATCCCACGACGCTCAATCGCCAGGGGCCGGATGTGGGATCCCAGTACCGATCGGTCATCTTTTTTCACACGCCCCAGCAGGACACCTTGGCCCAACAGTCCCGCCAGCGACTGGAGGACGAGGAGAGATTCCCCCGCCCGATCGTGAC
>WVZU01000243.1:5901-14646 GCA_011772275.1 Planctomycetales bacterium
GTACCATCAGCGGTACTTTGAAAAACACGGCATGAAATCATGTCACGGGCCAGGGATGATCTGAACGTGGGATCTGCCATGCAGCAGGGAGGTGCGACTGCGAAGTTGCGGGGCAAGCGGGTTGCCTTGACCGGCCGGCTGGCAGCCATGACCCACCGCGAGGCGGCTCAGCTGATTGACGAGCTGGGGGGCAGCGTCGTCCAGGCGCCGACCCGGGACACGGACTTGCTGGTCGTGGGAGGCGAAGGCTTGCCCCTGGATGACGACGGGCAGCCGACCGCCAGTTTGCGGGCTGCCCGCAAGCTGCAGTCGCTGGGATATGCGATCGAAATCCTCAGCGAAGATGCTTTTTTCGAGCGTTTGCAGCTGCAGGAGGATCCGCCCCAGGTTCGCCGACGCTATACGATGGTGCAGCTGAGCCGAATTCTGGGGGTGTCGCGGCAACGGATTCGTGCCTGGTTGCGTGCGGGACTGATCGAACCGGTCGAGACGGTGCACCGGCTGGCCTATTTCGACTATCAGCAGGTCAGTTCGGCAAAAATGTTAGCCGACCTGATCGGTTCCGGGCTGACGCCGGCCCACATTCGGGAAAGCCTCAGCCGCCTGAGCCGCTGGCTGCCAGACACGGACTTTTCCCTGGCCCAGCTTTCGCTGCTGCAGTCTCGCCGGCAGCTGTGTGTCCGCCTGGAGGACGGACGGCTGGCCGAACCCTCAGGGCAGTTGCTGATCACGTTCGAAGCCGAGGACAATCCCACCCTGGCTCTGGCCGCGACGGAGAAGACGGCCGAGCAGTGGTTTCAGGAGGCGGCGGACCTGGAAGACGCCGGCTTTTTTGAACAGGCGGTGGACGCCTATCGCGCGGCCGTGAACTGCGATCCGCACGATGCCGTATTGCAGTTTAGCTTGGGAAACCTGCTGTATTCGTTGAGCGACCGAGCGGAGGCCCGCGGGCACTTTCGGCAAGCGGTCGAGTTGGAACCATCTTACGTCGAGGCGTGGAATAACCTGGGAAACGTGTTGGCCGAAATGGGACAGACCGAAGAGGCTGCCACGGCCCTCCGCTACGCTCTGCACCTCGTCCCCGATTATGCGGATGCCCATTTTAACCTCGCGTCGATCCTGACGGCGGCGGGGCGTTCCTCGGAAGCGGCCCCGCATTGGCGAGCGTATTTGAGGTTGGACCCTCACAGCCTCTGGGCCGAGGAAGCTCGGCTGCGCCTGGGGGCCGCGCCCGCCGAGCGGCAGGCCTAGCGGTCACGCGAGCGGCTGACTCCCTGGCGGCGGGTTGCGCGATGCGGGTTGCAGGTTGCGAGCTCCATGATGGCAACCCGCCAGCCGCAGAGGGCCGGAGTCTGACTCCCTGGGACGTGTGACGTTTATTGCTTAACCGCCCACTCTTAACCGCCTACTCTTAACCGAATACCCTTCAACGACCCGCTTATCCCCATCCTCGCCGCTGCTCACACTTCTTCCCCAGGCGGACGGACTGTCGCTGTGGCCACCCTTGGGAAACAGCAATCCACCCACAGATTCCTCTGAAGACCCCAAACAATCAAAGTCTGCGCAAGGGGCGCGCATTCTTGTAGGACGGGCACTCCTGCCCGTCCTCCATGGGGTACGGCCAAAGGCCAGGGTGTGCCCTTCGTGGTAACTCGCTCCGAACCATGTCTCTGAGGGACTGTCCCCGGGGCCTGTCCCTCGGGGAGAGGGAGCGAAGGGAAGGCGCACAGCCGCCTGAAGGCGGAACGACGCGCAGGGGGGGGATGAGGACCGGCGGGGACTTACGCGGGCCGGAAGGACTGCGTGCCGCTGGCGCCACCCCTGCCGCGCGGGCCGCCCCCCGCGGTAAAAATCCACGGTGGAAAATCTTCTGCCGACCCGGGTTGAGGGAGAGAAGTTTGCCGTTGGCGCAAGCGGGCGTGACGTTAGCGGTCGCGGGGAATGACCAGACGCGGGCCCTGGAGGACGGTCACGGGGGGAGTGCCAGCGGGGAATTCTGCGAGAGTTGCGGGACGGGGAAAGACCTGTCCCCGGCCCGATATCTTTGCGTCGAGCAATTCGCCTGGTATGATAAAGGTTGTTCTGGTTCTGGGTGCGGCGCTTCGGGTGTCCGTCGCACCGTCGTGCGGTCCCGCAGCATGTCCACGCGAACTCAAGTACGCAAACGCTCAGGCGAATTGCTGGACGTGCTGGCCGACTTCGACCAGTTACTGGTCATCATGCATGACAATCCCGATCCGGATGCCATTGCCTCAGGCTGGGCGGTGCTCACGTTGATCGAGGAAAAACTCGGCATATCCACTCGACTGCTCGGCGGGGGCGCGATTGTCCGCGCAGAAAACCGACACATGGTCGATTTGCTGGGGCCGCCGATCCAGCTGGTGTTGAACGTGGAGGTGCCCGACAGCTGCGGGACCGTGCTGGTCGATTGCGCTCTGGGGGCCAGTAACCAGCTGCTGACCCGTACCGCCACGAAGCCCGTGGCGATTATTGATCACCACTTGAGCGACACGGGGGATGTTCCGATTCCCTTTGTTGACATCCGTTCTGGGGTGGCGGCTTCGGCAACGATTGCTGCCGACTATTTGCGAGAGCAGAAGATTGAACCGGGACCCAAGCTGGCGACGGCCCTGGTATATGCCATCCAGACGGAAACACGCGGTTGCGAAACCCATCACTCGGATCTGGATAATTCCGTTCTGGTGTGGTTGACCGCTCGAGCCGAGCCGGCGCTTTTGGCCGAAATCGAATCCGCCCCGCTCAGCCGTCGCTACTTTGCCGACTTGGCCGCGGCCATGTCGGAAACCGAGGTCTACGGCGATACGGCATTCTGCATGTTGCCGCACGCCGCCGGACCGGAGATTGTCGGAGAAGTGGCGGATCTCTTGATTCGCTGCCAGGGTATCCACCGCGCTTTGTGCGCCGCTGTGGTGGACGACGATTTACTGCTGTCGGCTCGTACCGAGCGCGACATCGACAATGCCTGCCATCTCTTGCAGCGGACGCTGAAGGGGATGGGCGGCTGCGGCGGACACGCTCACCGTGCCGGTGGCAAGATCCCCCGGGTCAACGGGGACCATCGGCGGGTGCAAAGGCTGCACCAGCAGGTTCGCCGACGGTGGCTGACGGCCTGCGGCGCGGACCAGCAAGTCGCCCAGCCCTTGATTCTGCCTGGCAGCTGAGGCCCTGCCCGCGTGGCGGCCGGGCCGTTCGCTCGCCCTCCCGTGGGGGCCAGGCAGCCTGCCGGTGTGCTGGCGCTGGCAGCAGTCCCTGGGGAGGGCCGGCCAGCCCCACCCCCTGGGCGGCCCGCGGGCCGGTCCCGGCGCCACGGCAGGCGGCCCGCTCGACCCGCGTCCTCCCGCCGCAGACTTATCCCAAGCGGCAAACTTTCCACCGCCGTTTGGCAAACTCACGCCAGCCGGCAGACTCGACCAAAAATCCCAAACCGTCCCCATCGGCACGGTCCCGGGGTGATTATGGTCAACTGGGTAGGGTGTGCCTGTTGGCTGGTCCGCTGGTCAAGACCATCGTCGCACCAAGCCGATTTATGCTGCATCTCGCCGCAACCCGCATCCGCGGCACGATCTATCGCTTCCCCGACATGAAGAGGCGTGTTGGCCACGCCACGATCGACGTTGAACGACCCATTTGCCCTCGCCCGCTCGATCTGCACCTCGCAGCCAAACCGCGGTCCCCGCTGGTCGCTGAGGGCATCCTTGCTGCTGCTGCTGGCGCTGGCCGCTCTGGGGCAGGCGGACGGTTCCGAGTTGAGACGGACCGCGGTGGTGAGGGCTGTCCAGCGTGCGAGGCCGTCGATTGTCAATATTCGCGGGGAGAAGACGGTCAGCTCGCAAAACGTTTCCACGGGGCATCTGGAGGCCCCGCGCCGGGTGAACGGCATGGGCACGGGCGTGGTGCTGGACGAGCGGGGTTACATCATCACCAATCACCATGTGATTGATGGTGTGGCGCAAATCAACGTGACCCTGGCCGATGGCAGTCAGCATCGGGCTCGGATCATCTCGCATGATCCCCGCACCGATCTGGCGCTGATTAAAATCGACGCGGACGACCATCATTTGCCCATCGTCGACATTGGGACGTCCAGCGACCTGATGCCGGGTGAACCGGTGATTGCGGTGGGGAACGCCTATGGCTACGAGCATACGGTGACGCGGGGAATCATCAGCGCTTTGCACCGCACCGTTCAAGTCAGCGATGCTCAGAACTATCACGATCTGATACAAACCGACGCCAGCATCAATCCGGGGAATTCGGGCGGTCCCTTGCTGAACATCGACGGCGAGATGATCGGGATCAACGTGGCAGTTCGCGTCGGTGCCCAAGGCATTGGATTCGCCCTTCCTGTGGACAACGTCATGGAGGTGGCGGCCGAGTTGATGAGCATCGAGAGGTTGGACCAGAATTGGCACGGCGTGGCGGCTGGAACTGCCAAAAACCGCACCGCCGGGCTGGTGGTGGAATCGGTCGAGGCGGGAAGTCCTGCGGCCGAGGCGGGTCTCCGCCGCGGCGACGTGATTCATTACGTCGCCGACCAGCAGGTCAACCGGGCGCTGGACCTCGAGCGGGCTCTTTTGGGCAGCCAGGCGGGGAGACAGGTCGACGTGGAGGTGATGCGGCAGGAGGAGACTTTGCGGTTAAACTTCACGCTAGCGGGGCTGCCAGATGCGTCCCGGTCCCCACACGACCGCACCTGGCAGACCGTGGGCCTGCAGCTGCAGCCGGTCCCCAGCAGCCGGATCGGGAAGAGTTCTAGCCGCTATCGGGGCGGTTTGCTGGTGACCCGGGTCCGGCCCCACAGCCCTGCTAGCGAGGAGGGAATCCAGGTGGGGGACATCCTGGTCGGCATGCATATCTGGGAAACGATCGCGGTCGAAAACGTCTCTTACGTGCTGAATCACAGCAGTCGAGCCGATTTTGAGCCGGTAAAGTTTTATATTGTTCGTGACGGCCAAACCTTGTATGGTCACATGCAGATTGCGTCCCTGCACGCCTCGCGACCATCCACCCCCTGAGGGACCAAAGTTCGCGCTGGCCCAGCCCCGGCGGCCGGATTTGACACCCAGCGGGCCGTCAACATAGACTCCCAACGGTGGGCCTGGTTCCACCGACCGACCCGATGTTTTTCCTANNTCGGACTCGGCTTCCGCCCCGTCCATGGCTCGGGGTGGGGCCCGGAGACGATGCCGCCGTACTACGGTTGGGAGAAGCCGGCGCCCAAGCGGTCGTTACCTGTGACCTCATCGCCGACGGCGTCCACTTCCGACTCGATCGCCACGCGCCGGGCCGCGTAGGCCGCAAGGCTTTGGCTGTCAACCTCAGCGATCTGGCCGCCATGGCCGCTCGCCCCCTGGCAGCTTTTCTCGCCATCCTCCTCCCACGCGGCGACGCATCCCAACTGGCTCATCAGCTGTGGGAAGGACTGCAGCCGCTGGCCGAACAGTACGAACTGGCCATTGCCGGCGGGGATACGAATACCTGGGACGGGCCCCTGGTCATCAGCGCCACGCTTATCGGAACCCCCACGCCGCGGGGACCGTTGCTGCGCAGCGGAGCGCAACCCGGAGATCAACTCCTCGTCACCGGCCACTTTGGCGGCAGCCAGCTGGGCCACCACCTCGATTTCGAACCTCGAGTCGGGGAGGCCCTCTTGCTGGCCAAACGGTACACCCTGCACGCGGGGATCGACTGCAGCGATGGCCTCGCCCTGGATGTGGCCCGTCTGGCAGAAGAGAGCGGGTGTGGGGCCGTCATCCAGCTGCAGGACGTCCCTCTGGCCGACGCCGCTCGACAACTGGCAGAAACCTCAGGGCGGACGGCGATCCAGCACGCCCTGGGCGACGGTGAAGATTTTGAACTCCTCCTGGCGGTCCCCCCCGAGGAGGCCCAGCGGATGCTGGCCGAACAACCCCTGTCCGTGCCCCTGACCCGCGTGGGCCAGTTTGTGGACTCTCGAGGGCTGTGGCAGCAGGATGGCCAGCGGCGAAGCCGCTTAGAGCCGGTCGGTTATGAACATGGAAACTGACCCATGGGAAGCCAGCTAACGTTCCACGCCCAGGACGAAGCGGATACCTGTCGCTTGGGCGAGGCCCTCGCCCAGGCCCTGCCCTCGGGGACCGTCGTGGGGCTGATCGGACCTTTGGGCGCCGGCAAAACCCGGTTGGTCCAAGCCGTCGCCCAAGCCTTGGGCGTGGACGTCCGCGATGTGGTCAGCCCCACGTTCGTGATGATTCGCGAGTATCAGGGGCAACGCCCCGTGTATCACTTCGACGCTTACCGCCTAAGCGACCTGGACGAATTTTTCGAGCTGGGGCCCGGCGAGTATTTCCACGGAGCGGGATTGACGTTTGTGGAATGGGCCGACCGGGTCACCGAGGCGCTGCCCGACCAGCGTCTGGAAATCGAGATCACCGTGACCGGCGAATCGACGCGTGAGATGCAACTTCGGGCCTGGGGTACCCCCCTGGAATCCGCCCTGCACGCGATTGCCGAACTCCTGGCAGACCGCCGACCGGACGCCTGACAGGGGCCAGACCGATCCTGGTTCCTGGCAGCGGGGTTAGCACCCGGCACCCGCCCTGAGGCAACTGCTGGAGACCGGATTTGCAGACTGATTTGCCGGCCGAGTTCTTGTTCGATCATCACACCGGTTTCTCACAGAGTCACAGAGACACGGGAATGCACGAGAACAAAATAGGATCGGCATTCCCTGATCAAGGATGGTATTCTTGGGACCACGAACGGACAGCTTTGAATGGCTCGCTGTGACTCCGTGCCTCTGTGAGGCGCCCATGATCGAATCAGGCGTTGAACACGATCGGGCGGTGACGTCGAAATGGAAATCATTCCCGCCGCGGCGGGACCCGTCGCGTTCACTTGGTCGTTTGGCCGCTGGCTGGGGGAAGCCCTCGGGATCTACCCCAGCCGGGCCTTGGCCAGCGCCGCCAGGTTGGCTTCGGGCCGCGCCCCGTAGTGCGAGATGATCTCGGACGCCGCCACGGCCCCCAAGCGGCCGCAGCGTTCCAGAGCCCACCCCTGAGTGTGCCCATACAGGAACCCTGCCGCGAAAAGGTCGCCCGCCCCGGTCGTGTCGACGACCTCGCGGACCGGTTCGGCATCCACGACGTGCACCTCGTTGCCAGATAAAATCACCGCTCCCTTTTCACTGCGGGTCAGGGCGGCGATCCGGCAATGCCCGCGGACGTGTTGCAGCGCCTCATCAAAACGCTGGACCTGGTACAAGGAAAGCAGCTCCTGTTCGTTGGCAAACAGGATATCGATGTGCCTTTCTACCAGCTCGAGAAACGAATCGCGATGGCGATCGACGCAGAACGCGTCCGAAAGGGTCAGGGCCACCTCCTGGTCGGCCGTATGGGCGATCCGCGCCGCGCGCAGAAAAGCTTCCTTTGCCGGCGGCATGTCCCACAGATAGCCTTCCAGGTACGTTACCTTGGCACGGGACACTACCTCTTCGTCCACGTCTTCCGGACCGATGTGCACACAGGCGCCCAGGTAGGTGTTCATCGTCCGCTGGGCATCCGGGGTGACCAGGATCAGCGAGCGGGCGGTGGGGGGGCCACGTTGGGCGTCGGGGGTCACAAACGTTACCCCGGCCGCTGTCAGGTCGTGCCGGAAGATGGCCCCCAGCTGATCGTCGCGGACCTTGCCGACGAAGGCAGCCTGGCCACCCAGTTGGGCCACCCCAACCATCGTGTTCGCCGCCGATCCGCCCGAGATCTCGTGACCCGGCCCCATGCCCGCGTAGAGGCTCTCGGCACGGTCCGCATCGATCAGCGTCATCGCGCCTTTGCTTAGCCCCTCTTGTTGAAGAAAAGATTCCTTGGCGGCGGACAGCACGTCCACGATGGCGTTGCCGATTCCCAGCACGTCATAACGCGTGTCGATCATCGTCCATTACTCCCGGGCCAGCTGGAATCGTGGGGAACCCTCATGCGGTCCGCAGTCTAGTCCGCTGCCGGGTTAGCGGCAAGCACCCGGCCCGTTTGTGGTCGCAACCACCGCCAACTCGGGATAATCGTGTTTCGCCTGCACGGNNCGTATCGCCCAGGGGCCATCGTGTTCGCGCTTAACTGGCGGAGGAGAAGAGGATCGGAAGTCCCGGACGAGCGGATCCAGGTAAGACGACATCGCTGGTTCGACAAATTTGCGATGGTGGAAATCTCCACCGCACGGTTTGCCGCGGCGGACTCGGGCAGGCGGGTGCTCTTCGGGCAGCCCCCCGGCGAATGCATCCCGCCGAGTTCAGGCAGCGTGGGCCCGCGTCTTGGGTGCGAAGAATGGTTCCAGGTGGTTCGCCACGCGGGAAGTGGCCTCGGGGCGGCTTATCCGGCGGATCGCTTGGCCCATGCGTTGTAATCGCAGGGGAGACGTGAGGAGGGGGGAGAGCGTCGTGGCCAGATGCCCGTCCAGGCGACCCGGCAGGGTGCTGCTGTCCACCAGCACGGCGCCACCCGATTGGACAAAGACGCCGCCGTTGGCCCGCTGGTGATCGTCTGTGGCGAAACGGTACGGCAACAGCACAGCGGGCACGCCGCATGCCGCCAGTTCTGCCAGGGTCGTGGCCCCGGCGCGGGATACGGCCAGCGACGCGCCCCGCAAAAGACCGGGCATGTCTGACACAAATTCTCTGACCTCGGCTGGGAGATGAAAACTGCGATACAGCCGGCGGGTGGCCTCCGGCGCGGTGCCGCATACGTGGACGAT
>WVZU01000246.1:0-8192 GCA_011772275.1 Planctomycetales bacterium
TGTCTTTCCCTCACCTGCAATCAGGTAAAGTGTTACCTTTTATCTTTTTATTTTTTTTCATCGGAAACAGGCTCGTGGTCTTTTGCGGGCCGGGAGGAAAGTGATGAGCATTGCCCCTTACGAAACCGGACAAGCCCACGGTTATCCGGCGGTGGCGTCCGGGGCGGCCCCGTCGGGTCGTCCGCTGCATCGTCTCCGTGAAGTGCGCCAGCAGCAGCATGTCTCGCTACGCACGGTTGCTCGTCGCCTCGATATCAGCGTCCAGGACGCGGAACAGCAGGAATTGGAGACGGCCGATCTGGCGTTGAGCCAGATTTATGATTGGCAAGAGGTGCTGCAAGTGCCGGTGGCCGAACTGCTGGAGGATAGCCACCTGGGTTTGTGCCCGTCGGTGCAGTTACGAGCCAGCTTGGTGCAGGTCATGAAAACAGCCGTGACCTTGCTGGAGGCCGCGCCCAGCCCTGGCGTGAAACGGATGGCCGAGATGTTGATCGAACAACTGGTCCAGATCATGCCCGAGCTGCAAGATGTGGGGCCCTGGCAAAGCTCTGGTAGCCAGCGCGGGAAGAACGACCTGGGCCGAGCTGCGGATTACCGCCTGAACGAATCGCTGCTTCGAGCTTGAGAGGCGCGAGCCCCCCTACGGTTGCACCGCCTGCCGCCACGTTGCGGCTGGTTTTTGAACACGTTTGACGGTAGCCAGCTTCTTCTGTAGCCGGCTTCTGTGAAGCCGGATCCTTTGTAACCGGGTCCTCCGTACCCAGATCCTCTCTACCCCGCCGGCCCCTCACTATTTTTGTGGACGGATTTAGTACTTCCACAGCAGGACGGCCGTATAGTCCAGGTCGTTTGCCTTCACGCCGTTGGGTGTGCTGTCGTAATTGTTCAGCGCGCCCAGCTTCAGGCTCAGATTCATCGCTTCGTCCAGGAGAATTTCCCAGTCGGTCCGTGTCTTCAGGCGATAGTCGCGAAAATCTTCCCAGGACGGATAGTAATCCGTCGAAGCGCTCAACTTGTGGCGTTTCGACAGGCACAGCTCGTAGTCCAGCCCAAAGACCGCCTCGGGTACCCAGCTGTCGTCCGGCCCGCCGATCTCGCGCGAGAAACCGGCACCGGCACGAGTTTTCAGCTCATGCAGATCGTCCGTGATCAACAGGTAACCCAGACCCATGTCGGCTGCGATCCGCTGGTCGAAGGCCTTGAAGTCGTCCAGTTCCAGTGTGCTGTGAACGTACAGCTCCCATCGGGAATCTTCCCGGAACAGCCATTCATACCGGCTGTCCATCAAGTAGCGATTGGCCGTCGTCACGCCGTCGGAAGAGTTGTTGTTGTAATCGACTTCCAGCGAAAATTCGGAACGTGGAGTTTTCTGGATGAAGCTGCTGCCCAGGTAGATGTTGAACGTGTCGCTGTTGCCTTCCGTACCGTTCATACCCAGCTCGATACTGGCTTCCCACGACTTGGGAGCCGGCTCGTCAGGCGGCCGGTCCCAGGCAAACATGTCGGCAGAGGGTGGCGGTACCGAGGACGCGTCGCCGGACGGTGTCACCGGCTGGCCCCGCGGGATCGGTTCCGGCAGCGGACGGATATGAGGCGCCAACGGTTGCTGGGGCGCCCAGGGCAAGGCCGGCCACTGCTGGCCGGGCCAGGGGGGGAGGGGCGTCGAGTCGAGGGGTGGGGACAGCGGCGAGGGTACCGGCGCCCTGCTCTCCCACTCCGTGGCCGGCCAGGGGATCGGGGCGTACGGCTCCTGGGCCATCAGCCGCTGCGGCAGCAACGCGGAGACCAGCAGGATCGTTAGATAGCACCAGCGCATGGCGACACTCAGGGCAACCTGCACAACAAATCATTGCGCGTTCGGGATGGTGAAGGCATAAACGGCCAGAAAGTAGCAGAACCCCAGACGCTCAGCAATACGCGTTGAAACCCCCGTCGGTACAGGGGGAAACCGCCTTGAAATCAAGCCCATGCCGGTTGGTTAAGACAGGACATGAAATGCGGTTCCTCTTCGGACGAGTCCTTTGACAGCACAAAATTGCCACCCTCGCCGCGGCAGCGAAAGCCGCCAAGACTTTCGGCGAACCAAAAAGTTCCCGAATGGTTGACGAGTCGCTGCCGGATGATCGACCGTTGACAGACCGCCNNTCCCAAACGGTTGACGAGTTTCCCTGCCGGATGATTGACCGTTGACAGACCGCCAGGCTGAAATAAGAAAACAGCTGCTGGCACACTCCGGCAGACAGCGGCAGCCAGCCCTTTCGACAGCCATCCGGCCGCCATATAATTGTGAGCTTATCTTGGCTGCCTGGCGAACGATCCCGGGTCGGCGAATGCGGGTCGGCGAATTCGGGTTGACGGGGTCGCGGGAGGTTTGCGAGACGAGCATGAAAGCTGGCGAGCGGATACGGATTGGCGCGGTCAACTATCTGAATTCCAGGCCGTTGGTCTATCAGTTGGATCAGCTGGCACCCCAGGCCCAGATCCTCTACGACCTGCCCAGCCGACTCGCGGACGGACTGGCCGACGGCCATTATGACGTGGCACTGGTGCCGTCGATCGAGCTGTTGAGCCACCCTGGCTATGTGACCGTCTCGGACGCCTGCATCGGTTGTCGAGGTCCGGTGTTGAGTGTCAAGTTATTCATGCGGGTGCCGCCCCGGCAGATTCGCAGCCTGGCGGTCGATGAAGGATCGCGAACCAGCATCGCGCTGGCGCTGATCCTGCTGGACCGCTTGTGCGGCGTGCGGCCGGAACTTTGCTCGTTGCCGATCGGCGCCGGCCTGGAGGAAACGGTAGACGATGCCATCCTGCTGATCGGCGATCGCGCCATGCATTCGCCCACCGGGCAGTTTCATCAGGTGTGGGACCTGGGGGACCAGTGGTGCCGGTGGACCGGCCTGCCTTTCGTGTTTGCCATGTGGACCCGCCGTGGCGATCGGTCAGGGGGCCAGCTGGAAACGGCACTGGCCGCGGCCCGCGACGCCGGGGTCGCTAATCTGCACGAAATCGCCAGGGCCGAAGCCGGCCCCCTGGGGCTGACCGAACCGCAGTGCTACAACTATCTGCACGATAATTTAAATTTCCGTTTGGGCTCGGGCGAACGGCGGGGGATGGAGTTGTTCTTCGAACACGCCTCCGCCCTGGGCCTGGCGCCCGGGCCGGCCGCGGTCGACCAACTGGCCGTGCGGTCCAACGCCTGATACCCTGCCCCCCCCGTGCCCACACCGCGCGTCGCCTGTCCCCCCTAGCCCCTAACCCCTAGCCCCTAACCATGATTCAACCGATTCTGGACAAGGCGGTTGCCGGGGGGCGGCTGAGCCGAGCTGAGGGGCTGCAACTGCTGGAGTCGCACGACCTGGCCGCTTTGGGTCGCGCCGCCGACGAGGTGACCCGCCGCCTGCACCCGGAAAACTACCGCACCTACAACATCGACCGCAACATTAACTATACGAATATCTGCAGCGCGGTCTGCGACTTTTGCGCTTTCTATCGGCCACCGCGACACCCGGAAGGCTACGTGCTGGAACGGGACGAACTGCTGGCAAAGATCGAGGAGACGGTCCAGCTGGGGGGTGACCAGATCTTGTTGCAGGGCGGGCTGCATCCCCAGTTCCAGCTGGAGTGGTACGAGCAGCTGTTGAGCGACATCAAGGCGCACTTTCCACAGGTCAATATCCACGGCTTCAGTCCGCCGGAACTGCACGCTTTTACCAAAGTCTGCAAGCTGCCGTTGCGCGAGGTGCTCCAGCGCTTGAAAGAGGCCGGCCTGGGCAGCGTCCCCGGCGGTGGGGCCGAAATCCTGGTCGACCGCGTGCGGCGGCAAATCACGCGCGGCAAGGTGCTGACCGACGACTGGCTGAACGTGATGCGGGTCTGGCATCAGCTGGGAGGCCGCAGTACGGCGACCATGATGTTTGGCCATGTGGAAACGCTGGCCGAACGGATGGAACACCTGGAACGGTTACGGCGATTGCAGGACGAGACGAGCGGTTTTACTGCTTTTATCTGCTGGACGTTTCAACCGGAGCATACGGCCATGTCCCACATCCCACCGGCCGGCGCTTTTGACTACCTGAAAACGCAGGCCGTCAGCCGTCTGTATCTCGACAATTTTACTAACATCCAGTCCAGCTGGGTGACGCAAGGTATGAAAATCGGCCAACTTGCGCTGCTGTACGGGGCCAACGACATGGGCAGCTTGATGATTGAAGAAAACGTGGTCGCCCAGGCGGGGACGGTGCACTACCTTTCCCTGCAACAGATTCGGGAATGCATCGCCGAACTGGGATACGAGCCGCGGCAGCGGAACGTTTTTTACGAACGGATCGATCAGCCCCCCGAAATTTTCTCCCGGGCGATTTTGGACAAACCGGCGGCCGTGTTATAGTGGAAAACTAACGATCCACTTGGCCGCGGTCAGCGGCTTGGTCCGGGTGGAATGGGGCAGGTTTTGGTCCGGCAGCCAGGCGGTTCTGGGCGGTTGACGGAACACCACATGATGGCTCATTCTTCGCGGGAACCGCTGCGACCGCGAACACCTGGGTGCTGCGGGTCCACCACGAACCGCCAGGCGGGCATCCATCCGTCACCCGGCCCCCTGCGACTGACTTTATAGGTGTCCATTCGATGATTACCGTCCGCGATCTTACCAAGACCTATTACGATTTTCGCGAAGGGCAGCATGTCGCCCTGGCCGGCATCAGCTTTGACGCGACGCCCGGCGAGATCTTTGGGCTGTTGGGTCCCAACGGCGCTGGCAAAACGACCGCTTTGCGGATCCTCAGTACCGTCCTGCAGCCCAGCAGCGGCCTGGTCCGCGTGAACGGCTTCGACGTCGTCACCCAGCCAGCCCAGGTGCGGCACCAGATCGGCTTTGTCTCCAACAGCACGGCCGTCTACGATCGCATGACCGCCTGGGAAATGGTCGAATATTTTGGCCGCCTCTACGACATACCCGACGACCTGCTGCGCGAGCGCATGGAAAATATTTTTGCTCGACTTCAAATGAATGAAATCCGTGACGTCCTGGGTGGCAAGATGTCGACCGGCATGAAACAAAAAGTCTCGATCGCGCGGGCCATCGTGCACGATCCGCCGGTGGTGATCATGGACGAAGCCACCTCCGGCCTGGATGTCCTGGTCGCTCGCGCCATGATGGATACGATCCATCAATTGCGTGATCAGGGGAAGTGTGTCGTGTTTTCCACGCATATCATGCGGGAGGCCGAACGGCTGTGTGATCGGATTGCCATCGTCCACCGAGGCCGCATTCTGACCGAGGGCACGCTGGATGCGTTGCGCGAAAAAAATAATCAACCGGACCTGGAAGAACTGTTTTTTGAGTTGATATCCAAAGAAGAAGAACGTCGCCACGAACAGATGGCCCTGGGGGCCTGACGGCAAGGAAACGTTGCCGCTGCTCAACCTGGCCGACTCCCCCAGGCTGCCCCGGCCGGCAAGGCGGCTTGCCGATCGGTGATACAAAACTGGTCACACTTCAGCCCCTTGCAAGCCGTCGTTTGAGTGCCAGCAGAAGATGGTGAATTGGAAAATCGCAAAGTGAACACAGCGGTGTGCGCCGGGCGCCCTTTGGCGCGAAGTCATCCCGATGATGTGGCTGCCTTGCGGGGCTNNTTGCCCCTGTGGGCTCCCGTTAAAAATGCCTCAGGCGGCCCCTGGCGGCCGCTGTCATCAGTTAAAGTGTTACCAAAAATGATGAATTGGCGCCATATCCAGTTAGTCTTTCGCCGCGAGATGCGCGATCAGTTGCGCGACCGCCGCACGCTGTTCTTGATCGCCGTGCTGCCCGTCCTCTTCTACCCGCTGCTGGGCATCAGCTTCTTTCAGATCGCTCAGTTCCTCCGCCAGCATCCCAGCCAGATCCTGATCATCGGCCACGAGGATACACGTTCCGACCTGCCGGCCCTGATCGATAAGGGACAGCTGGCCAGCCATGTCTACGATCCAGAAAAACCAAATGTGCTGGAGCTGAAGTTCCTGCCGCTCCAGCGACTCGACTTCATCCGCCACGGCAAATGGCCGTCGACCGGCACGATTTCCGAAGAAGGCAACCGGGAATTGAACAAGGAACTGATTCAGTTGATGCGATGGAATGCCTGCGATGCCGTGATCTTCTTTCCGCCCAGCTTTTTCCAGCAGCTGCAGGAGTACTTTGATAAACTGCCCGAGCACGCCCGCGCCGGCACGGGAGCTCCGCCGGCACCGCCGCAGCCTCAGGTTGTCTTTGACAACAGCAGCGAAAAGAAAGGGTTGGCGCATGTGCGTGTGAGTCGAGCGTTAGAGAGCTGGTCGGCAGCGGTGGGACAACGCAGCCTGGAGATGGCGAACCTGCCCGTCAACGCCTCCGCGCCCATCGGTTTTACCCAGTACAACGTGGCCGAGGCGGAAATGCGGCTCAACACGACGCTGTGGTCCAAGGTCCTGCCGTTCGTGCTGCTGATCTGGGCCGTGACCGGCGCGTTCTACCCCGCCGTCGATCTGTGCGCGGGGGAAAAAGAAAGAGGAACCCTCGAAACTCTGCTCAGCAGCCCCACCCGCCGCGGGGAAATCGTGATGGGCAAGCTGCTGACCGTCATGACCTTCAGCATCGTGACCGCCGTGCTGAACCTGGCCAGTATCGGCATCACCGGGGCGATTGTGATGAACCGCATGAAGGACATCGCCGAAATGGCGGATATCGGCGCGCCACCCTTCATGCCCATGATCTGGCTGTCACTGATCCTCATTCCCGTGGCCGCGATGTTCAGCGCCGTCTGCCTGGCACTGGCCGCTTTTGCTCGAAGTACCAAGGAAGGACAGTACTACCTCATGCCAGTCGTCATGGTGACCATGCCGCTGATCCTCCTCCCCATGAAACCCGATGCCGAACTGAACCTGGGATTCAGCCTCATCCCCGTCAGCGGCGTGGTGTTGTTGATGCGGGCCATTATGGAAGGCACCATCCAACAGCTGTGGCCTTACGCGTTTCCCGTGGCGGCCGTGACGTGCGGCTGCTGCTGGCTGGCCGTCCGATGGGCGATCGATCAATTTAACAGCGAAGAAGTCCTCTTTCGCGAAGGCGAACGCTGGGATGTCACCATCTGGGCCCGCCGCCTGATCCACGACCGCCAGCCGTCGCCCACCGTCGCGCTGGCCGTCCTCTGCGGCGTGCTGGTGCTGATCGTCAAATTCTTCATGCCCGCCCTGATCAACGCGCCCCAATCGCTGGCGGAACTGCAGCAGATCACCTTTGCGGAATTGGCCAGGATCACCTTGCTGACGCAAATCATCATGGTCCTCCTGCCTGCCTTGATCCTGGCACTGCTCACCACCAGCCGACCGGCTCGTACCTTGAATATGAACAAGCCCCCCCTCTTCTCCCTGCCAGCCGCCGGGCTGCTGGCGGTGGCCCTGTTTCCCCTGGTGATCGCCCTGCAGCTGTTCATGGGCCAGCTGTTCGAACCGCGGGTCGAAGTCCAGCAGTACAGCGCGATCCTGGAGGCAAAGCTGGGCGAGGCGCCGATGTGGCTGGCGGTCCTCCTGATTGGACTGCTGCCCGCCTTCTGCGAAGAACTGACCTTTCGCGGATTCGTCCTCTCCGGGTTTCGCCACATGGGGCACAAATGGCGCGCCATCGCGTTTACCGCCTTCTTCTTCGCAGTCGCTCATCCCCTGTTGGAACAAAAAATCAACGCCTTCTTCCTGGGTATCATGCTGGGCTACCTGGCCGTCCAGACCGGCAGCGTGTGGACCCCCATGGTCTACCACTGCGTGCATAATTCCCTGCTGTATCTCTCCAAACGCACCGGGGTCCTGGAACAGATCTTGACCGACGATCTCTATGCCGGACTGGCGCTGTGCATCGGTACCCTGCTGGCCGTCGTGATCGTGTTCAGGTTTACCGAACTGAAGTACGGAAGGACGAAAGAGGAAGCGTTGCAGGAAGCGATGCGGCGCGATGCGGCCCAGTCCCTGGTCGAACCGGCGTGACGATCGCAAAGTGCGAGCCAGCTTGATGGATCTCTCCCTCCCCCGCTACGCCCTGAAGGCCCGCTACCTGTTCCCCGTAGACCGGCCGCCACTGGCCGACGGCCTGCTGCTGGTCGACCGCGGGCGGATCGCCGCCGTACAGACCGCCCCGGCCGATTGCGAAACCGTCGAACTGGGCAACGTCGCAATCATTCCCGGGCTGG
>WVZU01000246.1:8285-15751 GCA_011772275.1 Planctomycetales bacterium
CCGAGTCGTTGCGCTGCGGCACGACGTTGCTGGGCGAGATTGCATCGAGCGACTGGCCGCCGGCCCCGGCCGATCTGCCGGCAATCGACATGGTCGTATTTCGCGAGCTGATTTGCCTGCGGCCCTCGCAACTGGCCCAGATCGAGGAGGACGTCCAGCGGCACCTGCAGACGGCGGGCACCTGCAGCTGGCAAGCCGGGCTCAGCCCCCACGCACCCTTCACCTGCCACGGCAAAGCGGTGCAACTGGCCGTGGAAACCTCGCGGCGTTATCGCCTGCCGCTGGCCATGCACCTGGCCGAATCTCCCGAAGAGCGGGAATGGCTGCAGACCGGCCAAGGCCCCCTGGCCGATTTGCTGGCAGACCGCCAGGCCGATACCTACCCAGGCCCGCTGTCGGTGGACGAAATCGTCCGCCAGCTGGCCGGCGCGCATCGAGCGTTGATTGTGCACGGCAATTACCTCAGCGATGCCGAAATCAAATCCGTCGCCGCGGCCCGGGATCGCCTGTCGGTCGTCTACTGTCCCCGCACCCATGCGTACTTTCAGCACGCGCCCTACCCGCTGCAGAAGTACCTGGCCGCCGGCGTCACCGTGGCGCTGGGCACCGACGGACGCGGCTCCAACCCCGACCTCAGCCTGCTGGCCGAACTGCGCCACGTGGCGGCCGGCTATCCCCACCTGCCGCGGGACCAGATTCTGAACATGGGCACACTGGCCGGCGCCACCGCCCTGGGCCAGGCAGACCGCTGCGGCAGCCTCACGCCCGGCAAAGAAGCCAACTTCGCAGTGGTACCCCTGCCCGACGCCGACCCTGCCGATCCCCACGAACTGCTGCTGCACAGCCAGCACGAGGTGCAAGCGACCATCTTCCGCGGGGCCGAATGGTCACGATAAGCAAATTGGCGCGTGAGAAAGAAAAAAATTCGACAGGATCTACAGGATGCACAGGATCAGGATGTTGCTTTCCTGGGGTACCTGTTCGACAAACCGAATTGGGTTTTGTGCGAATGCTTTATTGTTTTCGCTGTCATCCTGACCATCTTGTGCATCCCGTCTAAAAAAAACTGCACGATGTGCAGCCAGCCCATCATCGGCCGCGAGGGTTTGGGTGCCGGACTGCGTCGGCGATGCCGCCGCCCCTTTTCGCCGGACCTCGCGCAACACGCCGCTCATCAATACCGTCAAGACCACCAGCAGCCCCGCCGCCAGGTAAACTTCCCGCCGCCCCGTCTGTCCCAGGGCGATTGCGCTTAGCCCATGCAGCAGTCCCACGGCCGTCACCATGGCCGCGATGAACAGCCCGCTTGCCATCCAACTGCCGCCCAGTAGTTGATCGCGCTGCGAGCCGGTCAGCTGCAGCAGGACCCACAACCCGGTGGGCAACTGCAGCAAGGTGGCCGTCAGGGCCGCCGTGCCGGCGCGCCGCACGATGATGGCCAACTCGGCCGGGCCGGAACCGTTTGTCGACACCGGGTCGCGGGAAACCGCCGCGGACAACCGGCGAGCGCCCAGCATGACCACGACCCCCGCCACGGCCACGGAGGCCAGGAGGTGATGAACGACCGGGGCCAGCACGGCCGGTTGGAACATGCAGCCCAGCAGCTGACGGGACGACAGGGGCTCAGCACCCGGTAGCCCCCCGGCGGCCAGCCACCCGATCAGCACGAACAGCGGTGGAAAGTGGTACATGAGGTTGGTGGCCGCCAGCACGGCGATCAGACCGTGCCCCACCGGCCGCGCACGCCAGCGATGCCACAACCCGTCGTAAATCAGCAGGCACAGCACATAAAAGGCCAGTTCTGCCAGGCCCCCGTACAGCCGGCGAACCGGCACGCGGGCCAGCGCGTCGAAGAATTGCCCCTGGCCGCTCCACCACAAAAGCAACCCGCTGGCCAGCCCCAGTCCCACGGCGACCAGCACAGCGACCAGGCAAACCCGGACCAGCCACCGGCCCAGCCGGTCGGCCAGCGGGTCGCCGTGGCCGGCCGCTCGCCACCGCAAGGCGACGCAAGCCAGCGGTCCGGTCATGGCCACGTTGACGCACAGCAGGTGCGCGGCCAGGAGGATCGTGGCGGCGATGCTGACCATGGGGCGAGGTCCTTCAGCCGGCGGATTGCGATTCGGCCGTCTCCTGCAGCTCGAACCAGCGCTGTTCCACCGCTTCAATCTCCGACTGCAGCTGCTGGACCTGCTCGTGCAGCCGCTCCGCCTGGCTGGCATCGGTGGTCGCCAGCAGCTGCTGTTGCAACGATCGTTTGCGGTCGTCCAGCTCGGCGATCTTGCGTTCCAGCGACGCGACCTGCTTCCGCACGCTCCGCTGCTCCGCCACCCGATTCTTCCGCCGCTGGCTGGCGGGCCCGGACGATTTTCTCTCCGCCGCCGGCACAGCGGTGGCCGGATCGTGATCGAACTCTTTCTCGACACGATACAGATAGCTGTCGTAACTGGACGGATAATGGGTCGCTTTGCCATCCCCGATTTCAATCACCGAATTGGCGACCCGGTGGACGAAGTGGCGGTCGTGGCTGGTGAGGATCACCGTGCCTTCGAACTGGTTCAGGGCGTCGGCCAGGGCATCGACCGTTTCCACGTCCAAGTGGTTGCCCGGTTCGTCCAGCACCAGGACGTTGTGGGGGGCCAGCAGCAGGCCGGCCAGGCAGAGTCGAGCGCGTTCGCCGCCGCTCAGCACTTCGATACGCTTGTCGACCAGGTCGCCCTGAAACAAAAAGCTGCCGGCAATGTCCAGCACGGTTTGCGTGGTCGTGTCCGGCCCGCGACATCCGTCCAGGTACTGGCGAATCGTTTGATCGGCGGGCAGGGAGGAGTAGACATGTTGAGCGTAAATGCCGATCTGGCAGCCGTAGCCCCAGCGGACTTCGCCGGCCAAGGGGGGCAGGGAATCGACCAGCGTCCGTAAGATCGTCGTCTTGCCCTGCCCGTTGTCGCCCACCACCACCGTGCACGTGCCGTGCTCGATCTCCAAGTCGATGTGGGAGGCCACCGTGTGGTCGGGGTAGCCGATGGCCAGCCCGCTGCAGCGGACGGCCGTGCCGCGGCGGATGTTGTCTTGCGGGACGTGGAAGGCGACCGTTTTCTCGTCGCTCTCCAGCTCGACCAGCTGCAGCCGGTCCAGCTGTTTTTTCTTGCTGCGAGCTTGGGAGGCCGTGTTGGCGTTGGCGCGATTCTTTTGGATAAACGTCTCCAGCTGCTTCCGCTTGGCCAGGGTGGCGGCATTCACCCGCCGATCGTGCTCGCGGCGTTCCGCCTTGTGCTGCACGTATTGGTCGATGTCGGAGGGAAACAGCGTCAGTTGGCCTTGCGCAAGTTCCAGAGTGTGCGTGCAGGTCGCCTTGAGGAACCCGCGATCGTGGGAAACCATCAGGATCCCGCCGGCAAAATGTTTCAGAAAGTGTTCCAGCAGGATCTGAGTCCGCAGGTCCAGGAAGTTGGTCGGCTCGTCCAGCAGCAGCAGGTTGGGCTCGTGCAACAACAGCGCGGCCAGCTTGACCCGTGTCTGCCACCCGCCGGACAGTTCGCTGACCGGCCGTTCCAGCGGGGGTCCCTTCAGTGCGAATTCGGCGGCCACTTCGCCGCACCGCCAGTCGGGCTGACCGCTGTCGCGGATCAGGAAAGCCATCACCGACTCGCCCGGCCGGAAGGGATCGTGTTGCCGCAGATAGCCCAGCCGCAGCCGCGGATGGCGAATCACCTGGCCGCTGTCCAGTTCCTCGCCGCCGACCAGCACGCGGCACAGAGTCGATTTGCCCGCCCCGTTGCGGCCGACCATGCCGATCTTGCAGCGATCCGGCAGGGCCACGGACGCGTTATCCAGCAATAACTGGTCGGCGTACCTTTTGGAGGCGTTTTTGATTTCCAGCAGCGTGGCCATGGAGGCACCGGAGGGGGGGTGGGGGGGTGAGGGGTGAGGGGTGAGGGGTGAGGGGTGGGATCGAGTGGTGGAGGGGGGGCGGGAAACTACCGTCACTTTAACCTGAATCGCATCCTGCCGGCCAGTGGTTTTTCAACGGCTGATTTCGCGTCAGGAAACCGTTCGTGGGGTGCGATGATTGGGGGAGGGCTATCCCGCCCGGGGCCGGCTTCACAGAAGCCGGCTCCAGCATTGGCTCACCGCCGCAGGGCATTTTGAGCCCGGACTTTCCTGCTTGAATTGCTTGACAAAAATGGCAAGCGCAGGATTTGCCCTTGGCGGTCGCATGTCCGCGAGGGGTCGGATGCGAAATTGACAATTTGCGCACAAAAAACTAACCTCTTACGACCTTGGGCGATTAGCTCAGTTGGCTAGAGCGCCACGTTTACACCGTGGATGTCGGGGGTTCGAGTCCCTCATCGCCCACTGCAGTGGCGATCCAAAAAAGAAGCCAGGCACTTTTCTGTAGCCCTTTTTCTGTAGCCGGGCTCTCTGAGCCCGGACTTGCCCTTTGCTGTAGCCGGGCTCTCTGAGCCCGGACTTGCACCTTTGCTGTAGCCGGGCTCTCTGAGCCCGGACTTGCACCTTTGCTGTAGCCGGGCTCTCTGAGCCCGGACTTGCACACCTGAATACCTCCCCCAGATCAAAAGAAACCTGGCACCTTTTTATGGAGGCACACAATCGGCACGCTGGCCGGCGGCGGCAGACCAGATCGAAGCGTCACTCGGCCTGAAAACCAAACATAAGACCAGACGCCGGCGAAGCTGTCTGGTAGCGGACCCAGGCTTTGTAGTTTCCCAGGTAAAGCGACGATGATATACTTATCTGGTCGTGTTTCCCTCTGGTTTCATGAAGTCAGAACCGCACGGATCCGTCATGTCGCCTGCTCAACTCGAAAAACGCGTTGCCGCCGTCGAACAGGAATTGGCTCGGCTCAAAACGCGGTTGAACGCTGCTGAACAGCAACCTTGGTGGCAGCGGATTGCGGGAACCTTTGCGAACGACTCAGCTCATGATGAGGCACGGAAGCTGGGACAGGAGTACAGGCGATCGCAAAGCCCCGACACGTCAGCAGATGAATGATTCACGCCGATGGTGATACTCGACACGGATCACGTCAGCCTCCTGGAGTGGGGTGACGAAAGTTCCGAACGACTTCGCGAGCGCCTGGCTAATCTTCCCTCGCACGAGGTCGTTGCGACGATCATCAGCTACGAAGAAAGCCTGCGCGGCTGGATGGCCTACATTGCGCGGGCCAAAACCGTCGAGCAGCAAATCCAAGCGTATCAGCGCCTTCACCGACATCTGGACAATTACCGACAGATTCCGCTGTTGGATTTCGATGCAGATGCCGGAAAAGAACTTCAGCGCCTGCGGCAAGCTCGAATCGGTATTGGAGCTATGGACTTAAAAATAGCGGCCATTGCACTGGCGTCTGGAGCGACGCTGCTTTCTTGTAATCGAGTCGACTTTGCCAAAGTCCCTGGACTGACCGTCGAGGATTAGACTGTTTAGCCGCGCAGGGAAAACCCTCGCGAGGTGCGCGAACACGTGAGAGTCGATGCGCCGCCAGTTTTCAATGCGCGGCAGAGAGGGGGGGTTGACGGCTTGCACAACAAAAAGAGCAGGTCGAGCCCTTATTGGTGCGAAGCCCGGCTGCCGGGATTTAGGGCCAAGTTCGAGTCCCTCATCGCCCACTGCAGTGGCGGCACCCTGCGAAACCAAGCGGTTTCTTGCGAGTTTCGCGGCGTCATTTTCCTTATTTGCGACACCTTGCGGCGCCCTGCGGGTAGCGCCGGGCGCGCGCCGGGAGTGCAAATCATTTCTTTTTGTCGGGGCTTGATACTGTTTAGTCCCGAGGCATCGGGAAAGCTGATCATCTGCATCTGGCCACCAAATGGGGGGTATTTCAAGGAGGCCACTTGGGCCAGGCTTGGTTTTCGATTTTCGCCTTGACGCGAAGAAAGAGAAGTGAATTGTGAATATCGAATGGTGAATATTGAACAAGGGACCATTAAATATCGAAGGACAAAAAAGACGGAGTGTCACGCCGAGGTGAGCAGAACGCGGAGGCGGCTTGCGAATTGGTACGGCAGGTGCTCAGCGGCCTCCGAACCACTCGTCGCACTCGGACGCCTAAGCGATCATTTTCAGATCCTGCACATACTGGCCCATCGTCTTCACGCGGTCTGCGGAACTTCGTGCCGTTCGATCTCGACACGAGCCACTTGAAAACCCGCGCCTTCAACATCACGGATCGCCGTATCCAGCGCCGCGTCCAGCGTGGGCGCGTCACGATCGAATTGAATCATCGTGACGTCACCCCGGCTGAGGATGCTGCCATCATCACAACCGGCTTCGTAAAGCTTATTGGCTTCTTCATCCGACACATCCGCAGCCGTCAGTATCAACGAAAATTCATATTTCATCGTTTCATTCCTCTAAAGCCTCTAATGTGGGCACGTATCCACAGCGCGTCGAATCCGTCGCGCGTGATCTTCGGAGCTGCGAGGTGTTGAAAAAACACGGAAGCGACAACCCGTGCGATCGCCTTGCCGACACCAGAGCACTCCAAAGATGTGAGCACGGCTGCTGGCCTTTGTGAACGCCCATCCGTTAGCCTCGGCATATTTGATCGCCTCACGAATGTGCTTATGGGGATGATCGGCCATCGCCGCTCTCCAAAAATCTATCGCGTTCGTTCCGTATTTCTATTCATTCTATCCAGGGATAGCAAGTGAAGAAAGGGAAGGTCAGCGGCAGAGAGCTCGAGACCTGTGCCGAGGTGCTGACACCAGCGCCACCCGAAAGGGCTGCGCCGGGGTCGGGTCTTGTGTTCGGTGTTCAGTTGAAATGGCTTTGGGATCCTGCGCGGTCAGGCCCGTGTTTTCGGTGTTGGGTTTTGAAAGGCCAGCGCTTGGCGAACAGCAAAACGCCGAGGCCACGCGGAGGGGATTGGGAGTCTTTTGTCGTGAGTGGTTTCCCCTGCGATCAACCCCCCATGGCCATTTTCGCTGGGGTGTGACTCAGATTGCATTGCCTGTCCGAGTATCGGCCGGGGGTCAGATCCTGAATAGTGAATAACGAATAACGCTGATGGCCCCGTGTTTTCCATGCCGTTGATGTTGATGCCAAGCTGTTTGGCAAGGCTGCGCTGGGGTCGGGTCTTGTGTTCGGTGTTCAGCTAAGATGCCCTTGGGATCCTGTGCGGTCAGGCCCGTGTTTTCGGTGTTGCGTTTTGAAATTGAAAGGCCAGCGCTTGGCGAACAGCAAAATGCCGAGGCCACGCGGAGGGGATTGGGAGTCTTTTTTCGTGAGTGGTTTGCCCGGCGATCAACCCCCCATGGCCATTTTCGCTGGGGTGTGACNNTGGCCATTTACGCTGCGGTGTGACTCAGATTGCATTGCCTGTCCCAGCAGTTGCCAGAATTTGCCTGTAGGCGGGCTCTGTGAGCCCGCATTTTCCGGCCTCACAGAGGCCGGCTACAGGGTGGGGCGCCAAACAAGACAGGCAAACCCCAAGGCAAAAAACGAAG
>WVZU01000198.1:0-1448 GCA_011772275.1 Planctomycetales bacterium
GGCCCCGTCGGCTGGCAGGGGGACCCGCGCCTGATAGGAGGTGCTCAACGGCACCTCCCGTCCGCTGGGGTCGACTTGCGTCAGCAGTTCCCCCCCCGCCTTGTCGGACAACCGCTGGGGGGTTTCCTCCATTTCCGCCGTGGCGATGCTCTCAATCTGACCGTGAAACGTCTGATCGGGGAGGTGGTTCAGCTTGATTTCCACCTCGTCGTTTTCTTTCACGAAGTTCCGGTCGGACTGGTCGATCACCAGGAGGGCTTCCATCTTCTGCGGGTCTCCGATCTGGCACAGCAGGTCGCTGGCCTCCAGGTAAGCTCCCACGTTTTCCTCATCCAGCGGCGTGCCGGACCAGGTGGGCAGCAGCCCGTCCACGCGGGGCCGGCCGCTGACCAGCGGCCCGGGCATGACATGGCCGGCCACGGGGGCCACGATCTGGAGGCGGTCGAGATCCTGTTGTTTTTGCGCCAATTGCTGTTGAACGCTATCGCGCCGCTTGGCGGTCTCCCGCAGGACGTTGGCGGCATCGTCGGCCAGGCGAGCCTCCTGTAACCGCTCGCGCTGCAGCGTCTCCATCCGCTCGTCCAACACATCCAGTTCGCCCTGCAAGCGGACCATCTCCAGCTCCAGGTCCAGGTTGCTCAACCTGGCCAACACCTGACCGGGCTGGACCTGCGTCCCGGCCGGCACGGCTGGCTGGGTGAGGATCCCGGGGACCTCGACGTAGACCTGTCGAGCGTTCTGGGGTCGGACCTCGAAGGGGCAGTAGACGCTGTGCGGCAGCGGCCACAGCGTGGCGGCGGCCAGGAGGGCGGCCAGCACCCCCAAGGTGGCGAACAGTCTTGCCTTTTTCACCTGATGGAACCTCCCAGGGACCGCAAAGAATTTTCCCAGCTTCCACAGCGGGTGCACAATCAGGCCGTAGAGGGACGCCGCGGCGATGGCTTGTCCCAAAACCTGCAGGCCAATCGGCTCGAAAACGCGATACAGAAAGACGAGAATCATGATCACGACCAGCCAGCGGTAGACGACGGCCGCCACGCTGTACAAGGCAAACATGGCCTGGTTCTGCTGAGGCAGGAAGGGATCGTCCGGCTCTTCCAGGCCCAGGCACCACTTGCCCAGCTTGCGGGTCAGGATCGTGGTCGACTTCTGCCGCAAATTGGGGATCTCCATGATGTCCGCCAGGATGTAGTAGCCGTCGTACCGCAACAGCGGATTGCCGTTGAAGAGGATCGTGCTGACCGACGAGACAAACATCACGCTGAGGCACAGCTGGTTCAGCAACCCCGGTTCGCTGAACCACCACAGAAAAGTACAGATCGCGGCAATCACCACTTCCACGTAAATCCCGGCGGCCCCGATCGCCGCTCGATGCCATTTGTTGGGCAACATCCACGAGTCGGAAACGTTGCAGTACAGGCAGGGCGTCAGCACCAGGATCATGACCC
>WVZU01000198.1:1509-1889 GCA_011772275.1 Planctomycetales bacterium
AGCAAAAAAATCCTGGAACGTCGGCAGTTTGGACTGGAACACATCAAACTGGACGGCGACCAGCAGCAGAGCGGAGAGGGCCAGGCTCAGGCAGCAGACGACCGCCGGCACGGAAAAGAACCAGGCGACCTTGGGGTACAACCAATTCAATAGCCGCTCGGGATCGATCCCCTTAAAACGGATCGCCAGCACATTGCTGGCCGTGGCCAACATCTGTTTGCGGCGTTTTTCCTCAGCCCGCTTCTTCAGCTGATCCCCCTGGCCCAGCACATCGGCCATCAACAGCCCGCTTTGAAAGAGGCTGCCCACAAACCGCGCCAGCTCTTCTACCGTGATCTTTCCCGGGGGGAACTGCTGTTCGTACTGCTGCTTGATCTGGT
>WVZU01000198.1:1965-2107 GCA_011772275.1 Planctomycetales bacterium
TCCTGAAAGCGAAAGTAGTTCAACCCGATCGGCTCTTTGACAATCCAGTAGGAAGTGCCTTGGTAGTGTTGCCGCTTAGCGGTCAGGTCGGGTCGACAGCGGACCGCCAGGGGGCGGGAGGAAGCCGAAACGAGGCTGTCGG
>WVZU01000312.1 GCA_011772275.1 Planctomycetales bacterium
CGAGCCGGTTGTGACGGTGAGGGTGGAGGAGGCATCGTGAGCGTGCTGGTGCGGGCCACCGCGGAATGGTTGCGATCGCTGGTGGAGGCCTGGAATCAATTCTGGTTTACGCCCAGCGACCCAGCCACGCTGGCATTGATCCGCGTGCTCGCCGGACTCATGTTGTTTTACACCCATCTGGTCTGGTCGCTGCAGTTGGAGGCTTTTTTTGGTTCGGACGCCTGGATTTCCAGCGAGCAGTTGTGGGAGATGTGGCGGCAGGAGGTGGCCGAGTCGGGCCAGCGGGTTTATTTTTGGTCGTTGTTTTTGTGGGTTGAATCGGCCGAGGCCTTGTGGGCGTTGCACATCGCCGCGCTGGTCGTGTTCGCACTGCTGACGCTGGGCCTGTTCAGTCGGGTCGTTGCCGTACTGGCTTATCTGGCAACGCTGTGCTACATGCATCGCGCTCCCAGTTCGTTGTTCGGGTTGGACCAGATCAATGTCATGCTGTCGTTTTACTTGATGTTGGGTCCCTGCGGGGCGCGGTATTCGCTGGACGCGGTATGGCGTCGCTGGTGGCAGGGTAGCACAAAATGGGAAGTGCCGAACAGCGTGAGCGCAAATCTTGCCATCCGGCTGATTCAGCTGCACATGTGTGTGATCTATTTTTTTGCCGGCGCGCGTAAATTGACGGGTGCCAGCTGGTGGGATGGTTCGGCGATGTGGCTGTCGGTTGCCAATCTGGAGTACCAGACCCTGGATTTGACCTGGCTGGCGGACTGGCCGCTGCTGGCTGCCTTCCTGACGCATTTGACGGTCTGGTTCGAGATTTCTTACTTCGCCCTGATCTGGCCGCGACGGACTCGACCGATCTATCTGGCCCTGGCGGTCTGGATGCACTTGGGAATTGCATTTTGCATGGGTATGATCACGTTTGGATTGGCCATGCTGATCGGCAATCTGGCTTTTGTGACGCCGCGTGTCGTTCGCGCGATCATGGAACGTCGCGCAGCGGTTGCGACGAAAAACTCCTGACGAATTACCATGCGGGCTTGTATCCAGCGAGTACGTGAAGCCAGCGTGGCGGTGAACGACGAAGTGTGCGGCCGCATCGGCGTGGGTCTGTTGGTATTGCTGGGGGTGGCCCGAGAAGATTCACCGGCCGAGGCGGAGTGGCTGGCTGAAAAAGTTGCCGGCTTGCGGATCTTTGCCGATGACGCCGGGCGGATGAACCGTTCGGTGCAGGATTGTGGCGGTAGCGTGCTGGTCGTCAGCCAGTTCACGTTGCTGGGGGATTGCCGCAAAGGCCGTCGGCCCAGTTTTGTCAACGCTGCCGGGGCGGAACAAGGCGAAGCGCTCTACCAGCATTTCGGCACCGCGCTGGCCAGCTTGGGGATTCCGGTCCAAACCGGCGTCTTTCGGGCCGAGATGCAAGTCGCTCTGGTCAATGACGGCCCGGTGACGATTTGGATCGATACGGACCAGCAGTAGGTGCAGCGAGCAGGGGGGGTGGTGGGGCAGGGGGGCAACGGAATGTCGAGGTCGGCCTGGGCTCGCTCTCTACCGCCAGATCGTTTCCACTTTTTCGATGGCGGTCCGCGGGAGTTCGTCGGCTTGACGCATGCGGGTTTCGATCCGTTCCATCACCACGGGATCGGCCATGGCCAGGAAGCCCAGGACAGCCAGCTTGGCATAGGTCGACAGATTGGCAAATCGATCGCTGCCCCACAGTTTCATGGCTGTGCCGAACGATTTCTTGAGTTGCCAGCGCCCCCGTTTCCACTCGATGCTCCACAGTTCGTCCAGCACCAGGTGGGACATGAATCCCAGCAAAACCGCGCCGGCCTTGTAATAGCGTATGGCTGCCGTTTCGTAGCTGCACAGCAGAAATGCCAGTTCGGCTGCAATCAGCGCGGCGGGAATGCTATGGAACATGCCCCGATGGACGGTGTAACGCTTGAGCATCGCGAAGAAGCCGAACCGGATCAGCAGGTACAACAGCCCGCCGACGATCACCATCATTTCGGGGGAGAGACCAAGGTGGGACAAGCGGTGGATCAACAGCATCGGCACAACGGCCGCGGTAAAGGCGACGGTTTCGCGCAAGGGGATCCCGCTGTCGCTGTCCAGATCGGGCAGCATCCCGCCGATGGAACAGAGACCGGTTGCCAGCAGGCAAGAGGCCAGCGGCAGCTCGCCCTGGGGCTCGTGGAA
>WVZU01000086.1:0-15988 GCA_011772275.1 Planctomycetales bacterium
CGGGAACATCGTCTTAACCGACAAGGGGGACGAAATTGATTGCGCGCGAATGGGTTCGGGCGGCTACGCGATTCCGTCGATTGTCGAACCGGAAATTGTCCAGCTGGATCGAAGAAAGTGTGATGCCAAGTTCGTGCTGCATGTCGAAAAAGGGACGGTGTGGCAGCGGTTCAACGAAGATCGGTTTTGGGAAAAATACAATTGCATTCTGACCCACGGTGCCGGGCAGCCGCCTCGGGGCGTGCGGCGGCTGCTGCACCGGTTGCATTACGAACTGAAACTGCCCGTCTATTGCCTGCTCGATAACGACCCCTGGGGCTACTACATCTACAGCGTGATCAAGCAGGGATCGATCAACCTGGCCTTCGAGTCCCAGCGCATGGCCATCCCCGCCGCCCGCTACCTTGGCTTGCGCAGTATCGATTTCACACGCTGCCAGCTCTCCGAGGGAGTAAAAATTAAGCTGAACGATAACGATCGCAAACGAGCCAGGCAGGTCGCAAGCTATCCCTGGTTCGCAAAGAAACGGAACTGGCAACGCGAGATTGACCGCATGCTGAAAAATGACTTCAAGCTGGAAGTCGAGGCGCTGATCAGCAAGGATATCAGCTACGTGACCGAAGAATATGTACCGGCACGGCTCGAAGAGAAAGACTGGCTGGATTAGTCGATCAGCGGTCCGTCCGCAACAGCCGAAATGGGATCATGCACAGCGACAGCAGGCCGATGGCAGCCAGCATGCTGCGAATCTGCTCGCCGCGGCCGCTGCCGATGATGTCGGTCAGGCGTAGCACAATCCCCTCTTCAACGGGCGTCCGCGGGATTTGGGGCGCTGGCATCGTCCCTTTCGTCTCTACCGCCGATTGTGTCGGATCGGCGGGCAGGCTGGGTTCGCCCCGCGGTGGATCGGCCAGGGAAGGGGAGGGTCCGATGGCAGGCCGAAAAAAATCGTCCTGCCGGCCGCTGTCGATCGCTACAACCGGAGGACGGGCCCGCGGAGCCGTGCTGGCCAGGGGAATCTCGACCGGTGGTTTGCGCGTCGCCCCCTCTGCCGGGCGGAACATCTCTACCCGCTCCGCCCCGCCGTCCGGCGACACGGACAGCTGATCCGTGGAGGCGATGTCCTGTTCTGGCCGGTTTTGCCGCGGAGAAGTCGCGGGGGGCTGGGACCGCTGTTCGAGCGGATCGGCCGGTTGGGACGCGATCCAGGCCGGTGCCGTCTCGCGATCCATGATGCTGCGGACGTCGACCAGAAATTGATTGACGCGACCAAAGTAACTGCCCACGGTGCGTCCGTCCCGCGCGCCCAGCAACACGCCCGCCAATTGGCCCTGGTCGTTCAAGATCGGCCCGCCGGAATCCCCTTCACGGGCCTCGGCCGACAGTTCAATCATCTCATTGGGGTCCCGGGCGCTGGGTGCCACGTATTGGAGGCAACGCCCGCTGACCGCACGAAACTGTCCAGAGCCGTAGCCGGCAATGGTCAACAGGTCGCCCTGTCGCGGCGCTGTCGCAGCGATGGGAATCGGCTCTACCCGTGGACGCCAGATACCGATCGCCGCCAGGTCCCAGTCGTCGTCCGTTTTGATCACCGTGCCGGCCGAACAGAATCCGTCCGGAAACAGCACTTGCACCGGGCCCGTTGCGTCGCGGACAACATGCCAATTGGTAATGACCAGTCCGTGTTGGTCGGTCACGTGGATCAGCGTACCCGAACCCAGCGAACGGGCCTCATTTTCCGGCGCCACGATCCGTACCACGGCGGGGTGGGGCGGCTGTACAGCCGTCGTGGGGGAAAGGGCCGGCCGTGGAGGGGGCCGCCACAGCGGGGGACGAAGACCTCGCCCGCCGGGCGGCGGTCACAAGCCGCCGGGCAGACACGATTGGGCACCAAGGTTTGCGGCTGGCAGGCAGAGCGCAAAGGCGCACACCCATACCGAACAGAGGGGAAAGCGACGCATGGCGGGGACGGATCTGTCGGGGACAAAAGGTGCGAGGTGCGTTCCGTCGCGTCGACTGAAGCTGAACCGTGCTTGCACACCTTCAAAGGAAGACTTCGGCCCCAACCCGAAAAAAGTTGACCCGTTCTGATGGCCAGCTCAAAGCTTGCCCCAGCGGCGCCTCCGGCATGTCCTCCCCATACTGCACTTTGCGGCCCCCCCCGCGCCCGGCAACCTTCTGGAAAAAGGCGGTGCAGGCGGCCCTTGGGTTTGGGGATCTTGTGGCGGGTCCCGTCAGGCGGGGTGCCGGTGGTGGAACGGATGGCCCGTTTCCGCCTTGGCGACCACGACCGCCAGACCGTCCGCCTTCGCTCTGCTGGCGACTTTTCATTGGCCAGCTGCCACCTCAACGCTCTGCCTCTACCCCCGCCCTCCGCCTCCACGGTTCGCTTTTGGCCTCCGCTTTCGCCCCGCTTGCCATTGCTCCCGCAGCCCATCCGATACGGGTTAGTTTCGCGGTCGCCTATCAATTATGCTTGTAGCCCAGATGTGCCGGCGGTCGGCCCTGCGGTGATCGTGATGATGCAGCCTTTTTGCCTGAGGAATTTTGATGGTGGTGTTGGGGATTAGCCAATCCGGATCACCAATCGTCCTGGCCTTGGGTGTGCTGTTGACCGTGGCCCTGATTGCGGGCCTGCTGGCGCAGGTCTTGCGACTGCCGCGGGTGACCGCTTATCTGCTGGCGGGACTCCTCTTGGGCCCGAATACTTACGCGGCCTTACCGGCCTGGCTGCAGGCCAAGGTGCCGGGGATTCCTGTTGAGTATTTTCAGCCGCTGGAGCCGATTGGCCAGCTGGCCATGGCACTGGTCCTGT
Organism: Planctomycetales bacterium; assembly: GCA_011772275.1. GTDB lineage: Bacteria > Planctomycetota > Planctomycetia > Pirellulales > UBA7805 > CS4-C045. The sequence continues at coordinate 2,816 of WVZU01000086.1, forward strand.
TCAACATCGGCTGCCAGTTTCCGCTGGACCGATTTCGCAAGATGATGCGTCGCGTGTTGCGGTTGTCTGCCGGCGAGCTGGGCTTGACGTTCGGATTGGTTTCGGTGGGCATGCTGGTCCTGCCGCTGGGCGTATCGTGGATTTCGTGGAAGGTGGCCCTCCTATTTGGGGCGCTCGCCATGGCAACCGCTCCGGCGACCACGATCCTGGTGCTGAAGGAAAACGAATCGGAAGGTCCGATTACTGCTTATGCCACCGCGCTGGTCGCCCTGAACAACCTGGCGGCCGTCGTCTTGTTCGAGGTTCTTTACCGCACGATCCATTTCTTTGAGGGGCGTGGCGAGACGGGGGTGTTGGCAGAGCTGAGCCAGTTTGGCGTGGATCTGGTCGGATCGGTGGCGATGGGTTTTGGCATGGGGCTGCTGGCCAGTTACGCCTGCGGCATTTTGTCGCAGGGTCGCTGGTTGGTGTTATTCGTTGCGGTCTCCACGTTGTTGCTGGGACTGTGCGGCCTCTGGAATGTGCCCTACCTGCTGGCATTTTTGGCGATGGGGGCCACCGTGGCGAACGCTTCGGACCGGGCGAGCAATGTGGTGGCCGAACTGGATCGCATCACGGGACTGCTGTGTGTAATCTTCTTTGTGATTCACGGCGCCGAACTGGATGTGTACGCCTTGTACGTCTCCGGCTCGGTGGGGATGGCCTACATCATCCTGCGTTCGCTGGGCAAGTACTTCGGCGCCTACTTTGCCGCCGACGCTCACCAGGACGGCCCGCAGGTCAAACAATGGCTGGGTACAACACTGTTGGCCCAGGCTGGCGCGGCGATCGCTTTATCGTCCATCGCGGCGGAGGGACTGGGGCAGACCGGTCGCCAGTTGCAGAGCATTATTTTGGGGACGGTGGTCTTTTTCGAAATCAGCGGACCGATTTTGATTCGCTACGGGCTGCTGCAAGCGGGTGAAATTCCCATCCGCCAGGCAATTCGCCATACGACGACCACCTTGTCGGAAGAGTTACGGGCCATGACCAACCGGATCCTGGTCGCGATCGGTTTGAACCCGTTTACCCGGCGCGACCCGGACGAGTTGACCGTTGGGGAGATGATGGTGAAGAACATCAGCAAGGTCCAGGCCGCTGCCTCGTTTGACGAAATTATCCGTTGTCTGGAGGAAAGCCACTTTAATGCCCTGCCGGTTATCGATGACGATAACGTCCTGATGGGCGTGATTCGTTTTTCGAATCTGCAGCACGTGCTGTTCGACCCCACGCTAGGGGGGCTGGTCTGCGCCGAGGACCTGGCGGTGCCCACCTTTCACATGCTGTACCCGGACGAAACGGTGTCGCGGGCCTGGCAGCAGTTTCGGCACAACAACGATGATTCGATGGTGGTCGTCAGCCGCAGCGAACCTCATCGCCTGCTGGGTCAAATTCGCCGACGTGACCTGTTGCGAATGTTTATTTCGGGGGGCNNCCCACCGCTCATATGCCCAGCTGCTGCTTGATCTCCTCCAGTTCGATCCGCAGTTGATCCACCAGATGCGTCAGGTCGCCGCGGAGTTCTTCCGTTTCCGCACGGAGTCCTTGGAGTTCTGCGTATACACCCTGCAACGCCGACCCCGGCTCACCGGCCGCCCCACCCGGCGCCGTGGCAGCCGGTGGCGAGTTCGCCGCGACCCTGGTTGTGGACGAGACGGTTGGTGCCTGCTGGTACTGTTGCCGCAACCGGTCCAGTTCGTCTTCTTTGTACAAGGCGTGCGTGACGACGCAGCCGCGGCCGGAGGGGGTCAGGTAGACAATCAGCTTCTTTGCCAGCAACGAATCGAGCAGCGGTCGCAGAGCGGCCAGGTCGGCGATCGGCTCCATGCGGGCACTCCGCCCACGCAACTCGCCAATCGTCTGCGCGCCACGCAACAGCAGCTCGGCCATCACCGCGATTTCTACCTTGTCCACACCCAGCCAGTCGTACAACAAGTGCCGGTACTTCGGCACGCGACCAGAATCGTGCACCTCGGCCACCGCGCCCATTGCGCGCAGCTGGTCCAACGCCTCGTTCACCTCCTCTTCCTCCAGCTGCATTTCCGGATAGCGATTGCTCTTCTGGTTGCAGCCGGCCCTGACGGCATTCAGGGTCAGCGGATAAGCGGCAGGTGTGGTTTTCGCCTTTTCGACCAGCACACCTGCGACACGCCGCAGGGGGGGCGGCAGCGGTTGCCAGGCGGGTGAATCGGCGGCAGTCGAGTCTGTTTCCGGTTCGGGCTTTTGCATCTTCGAATCGCCGGTAGGCGCGGTGGGGAGAGGGTGCTGAACGAATTCGCGTTCACCTTTGCTCAAGTGCCAGTCCGCGGATCGCGGGTCGGCCATGTTTTGGTAGCCGGATCCACCGATAAAAACAATGGGGTGTCCGCAGCAGCCACCCTTATTTTTGCCGGCACAAAATGGCTTCCCAAGTCAGGTCTTCGGCCCATTCCCCCGCCCAGTTCGCATTTACCGTGGCTTGACCAAACTTTGTAAAAGCCGTTATATTAAGCCTTTCGGCATCTCATTACGTGTCATCTGCGTACATCCGCCGCCGTGCGGTTCCCCAGGGCAGCAGTTCGATCCGATGGGTGGATGGTCGACGTACGGGGTCTTCGGGCGTTGGGCCGATCAAGAGAGGGGTTATGGCCGCGGTCGTGATTGATATTCGCAGCGCCGAGGATGTGCGCGACGTGGTTCACCGGGCCGTCCAGGCCTTGGCGGAGGGCCGGCTGGTGGCTTTCCCCACCGAAACCGTGTACGGCGTGGCCGCCAGCGCCCTGCATCCTGCCGCGGTCGGTCGGCTGTTGGACTGCAAGGGCCGCCCCGAAAATCAGCCGTTGACCCTGGCCATCCGCAGCCCGGAAGAGGCGCTGGACTACGTACCCGACTTGAGCCCGATTGGCCAGCGGCTGGCCCGTCGCTGTTGGCCGGGTCCTGTTACGATCGTTGCCCAGAATCATCACCCCGATAGCCTGTTGGTGCAGCTGCCCCCAGCCGTTCGGCAGGCCGTGGTGCCGGCAGAGACCGTCGGATTACGCGTTCCCGCACATCAGCTGATCCTCGATGTGTTGGGGATGATGACCGGACCGCTGGCCTTATCGAGTGCCAATCGCAGTGGTCAGCCCGCTGCGATTACCGCCGATCAGGTCATCAACGCGCTGGGGGACCAGCTGGACCTGGTGCTGGACGATGGGCAGAGCCGTTTTGGGCAGCCTTCTTCGGTGGTCCAGGTTGGTCCCCATTCCTACCAGTTGTTGCGCGAGGGCGTGGTTTCCGAAACGAATCTGAAGCGGTTGGCCAGCCTGTTGCTCTTAATCGTCTGCACGGGGAACACCTGCCGCAGCCCGATGGCCGAAATTATGGCTCAGCAAATCATCGCCGAACGGCTCAACTGCGGACTGGCTGACTTGGAAGATCGCGGCGTGATCGTGGCTTCTGCCGGGACGGCGGCCATGGAGGGGGGGCAAGCGGCACCGTCAGCGGTTGAGGTCATGGCGGCGATGGGGTTGGATTTGAGCCGTCATGAAACCCGCTCGATGTCGGAACGCCTCGTGCGGCATGCGGACGTGATCCTGACCATGACGCGCGGTCATCGAGATGCCATCTTGGCACGTTGGCCCGAGGCCGCCTCGCGAACCCACCTCCTGTCGGCGGCCGACGTGGATGTTTGTGATCCGATTGGCGGGCCGCGGGAGGAGTATCGGCGGTGCGCCGATCAAATCAAAAGCGAACTGGTCGTACGCCTNNTCGTGAAACCGCCCAGTTGCCTGGCGGCGGAAGGAAAGCGGACATGCGGATTAGCGTCGGAAGTGACCATCGTGGCGTTCAAGTCAAACGGCAAGTTTGTGAATTGGCCCAGCGGTTGGGGCACGACGTGGAAGACGTCGGCGTCACCTCCACCGACAGCGCGGATTACCCGGACATTGCCGCGATCGTGGCCAAAAAGATCAGCCACGGAGAGACTGAACGGGGCATTTTGATTTGTGGTACGGGGATCGGGATGGCGATCGCCGCCAATAAGTTCCCTGGAGTGCGGGCGGCACCCTGTCACGATGATATCACGGCGGAGATGAGCCGGCGGCATAACAATCTGAATGTCTTATGCCTTTCGGCCGATTTGCTGGGCAGTAAACTGATTGACCGCATGGTGGAAATCTGGCTGACCACCGAATTCGAAGGCGGCCGACACGCTCGACGGGTCGGAAAAATCAACGAACTGGAAAACCAGGCGGGGACTTGTTGAGCCCGGTTTTTTCGTGGCAGGTTTTCCACAAGTTTTCCACGCCGCTGGGGCTACCCATTGTCCCGCCGCGCCAGGACTTCGGCCTTGCGGGTTGCCGAAACTGCCCACCGCCTGTTGCGGCCGGCAAGATGGTCGCCGCACGCCGCCACCCTCACGTTAAACTCTGACGTTTGTAACGATTTTGCGGGCAAACTTTTTGACTTGTATCGGTAGCAACTTTGCCACCCCCGCAAAAATCTTTCGATAACGTGCCGCGCCTCTTGTAACGCTGCGAATCGTTGATAGATTCGAAGTTAGGAGTGCCTGTTGACTTGGGGGTGGTGATCAAATGGCGCACGAAAAAAATACATCGCACGACGAAGTTGACCAGCTGATGCGGAATGCTCAGCTGCGCGACGAGTTAGAGCCTTTCTTTGACGAGGCAATCGGCCGCGTCAACGTTCGGGAGTTTTCCACCGTCAAGGAAAACGAATTCCTGGCCTCCATGCTGGCTTGGGAGCGGGCGCCGGTCGTGCCGATCGGTGAGTGGTTCGAACCGCCGCTGGCCCTGCCGCACCCCGAAGAATTCGCTCACGACGCAGACGGCGAAGCCGCATTGCACCAGCTGCTGTGGGAGACGATCTACAAGCTGTACGACAAGCGGATCGTGCTGGACTTTACCGACCATCTCTCCGACCGACAACTCTACTGCCTGGTCTATCGTGACATTCTGCCCAGTCAGGAGAAAAAGCTGGAAGTGGCCGACAGCTATCTGCATTGGGACTGCTGTGACGGCGCCAACGATTCGGAAACGTGGTTGCGGTTCTACGCCAGCGACAAGGAACGTCACGACTGGGCCGCGGAAAACGACCATCCGGTGCCCCCTCGCCAGCCGCTGCCCTTTCCACGCCGCCTCCCCCGTAGGTCGCTGTGAGCACTCCGTGGTTCGCTGGGGGTGTCCCGGAACGGGAATCCGACCGGATGCTTGGTCCACGGGTCATCTTCAGGTAGCCGAAAAGCGCCGGCAGTTTCGGCCGAGCCCCTGTCGCCGAAAGTCTTGGCAACTTGCCCCACCGCCGCGAGGGGTAAATTTCAAGCCGGACAAAAGCTGGTCCCTTGCCGTGCGAGATTGCCAGACACCTTCACTTTGCTGCATCCCGACCACTCGGTGCGCAGCACGCCATCAGCGGTGCTTTTGCTGGTAGCGTCGGCTGGCCTGCTGTAACGTCTTTCGTTCGCTGGCCGTCAAGTTGCTTTCTCCCTGGCGTCCGATTTTCTCCAGGATACGATCCACCTCGCTGCTCAACGCGTCCTCATCTTGATCCCCCTGGTGGATCCGCACCTGTGGTCGCCGCCGCAGACGTCGCCAGCCGCCCGACCCGGGCACCAGTCGGCTGAAGTCCCATTGGTAGCGGTAAAACAGATAACCATAGGCAGCACCGGCCAGGTGCGCCGTGTGAGCGACGTTGGAGTCGCCGCGGAAGGTTCCCAGGAAGTCGACCAGCAGGAAAAAGACGCCTAGCATCCAGGCGGGCATGGGGAGGATTCCCCAGATCAGCAGCGTCCGCCTGGGAAAATGGCACACGTACAGGATCACGATCGCCGACACGCCCCCCGATGCGCCAATCAGTTTCACCAAATGACCGCTCAACAACCCTTCGCCCACGCCACCGACCAGCCCGGCCAGCACGATCGCGGTCAGATAGAACCACAGGAAACGCACCTTGCCATAAATGGGTTCGACATCCCTTCCGAAAAACCAGAGGCAGAACATGTTTCCCAGAATGTGGATGACGCTATCCGGGCTGTGGACAAATCCGTACGTCACCAGTTCCCAGCACCGCCAGGGCTGCCGGATTAAATCCGAATGCAGTGCCAGCGCATGGGTCAGCTGTTCATTCAAAAACAGCACGTCCAGCAGGTAGATGGCGGCATTGAGGATGACCAGTTTGGTCACCATCGATAAATTGCCGCCGATCCGCATGCCCGGCGCCGTGTCTTGGTAATAGTCGCGATCGTAGATTCCCATGAAACGCTCGACGTCCCCTGCCACCCACCCCCCGCTTTACCACCTGAAAAAGTGTAGGATACCGCCCCTCTGCAGGAAAGGTCGATCAGGGCGAGGGCCAGGTCGGTTTGTCCCGGCGACCGGCACCAGGTTGGTTGGCTCACGTGTCCCGGTCGCCCGCGGCAGGACTCCTGGAGGAGATACCAGACCGTGGCCCCGGATACCCCCACGGCCAGGTGGTTGTTCCGCAGCCACGACGACACGCAGATTCATCGGCATCCTGCCTCTGCATTCAACCGGAGGTTGCCAGTTGGGGCGGATTTTTGGTGGGAGGAGCCTCCTGGCGGCGCGCTTGCGGGGCCGGGGCGCGGTCGTTCATCCGGCGGACCGCCTTCATCTGGGCCTGATCCAGCCGTTCTCCCAGCTGAATGTTTTGCTTGCGCAAGTTTTCACTGCGGCGGGCGGCATCCGTGTTCTCCTGTTCGATTTTCGCCAAAAGCGAGCTCAGCAGGTCCAGGTCCCGCGCGAAGCCTTTCTTGTCGTTTTGCAGACGCTCGTTTTCCCCTTGGAAATCTTCTATTCGCTTGTTCTTGTCGGTCAGAACCGTCTGCATGTTCTGGATGTCAGAGGCCAAGGCCGCCTTGCGTGCCAGCAGCTGGTCGCGTTCCCGATAGATTTTTCGAAACAAGAGACTGTAGTCGCGCAGCTGCCTGGAATACCGCCGGTCCTTGATCTCCACGATTTCCAACGACTCCAGTTCGTCCGCGCCAGGAATCAGGGGCTCGCCCGTTTCGTCCACGGCCGACACCTTGGGCAGCCACATCTCCTGTCTCCTTTCGTATTTGAGTGGCTCCTGGTTGGGAACTGGCTTCTCGTAATTCTTTTTGAACCGCACGTACATCTCGATCCGGTCCGGCGGATCGTCCTCCTCCGGTTGCTCGTGGTCCTTGACGTACTCCTGCACGACGTCGGCCGGCAACAGTTTTTTCAGGCGATCGACCTTTTCCAGTTCGCGCGGCTGCGGATCGTTCGGGCCTAGTTCCTCAGCCGTGATATCGTCGAAGAGGGTGTGCGAATCGGCGGGCATTTTTTCGTACAAGGTCCAGGGTCCGCGCCGGTTAACGCTGCGTTCTAGCCGATCGACTTCCTCGTCGGTCATCTTCCACGACGCCTCCAGCGAGACGGTGTTCACACCCCCCGCCGCGCCAGCAAGACCGCCCGCTGCCGCTCCCCCCTCGCCCGCCTCGGCGTTTGCCTCCGCGCCCGGATCGACGACCTCGGTCACCTTAAATTCGCCCAGGTAAGTGCCGCCGTCGGCCACCGTCTTGGGTTCAAAGACGTACAGGGTCGAGCCCTTCCGGATACGGTGCGGCTTCGGCTGGTCCACCAATACTACAGGCCGAGTCGGGTCCCCTCCCGCGGTGNNNCCATACCCGCCCCCGGTCGAACATCGTCTGCCTCAGCTGCTGCTTCTTCTGCAAAATCCCATCCTCGACCAGTTCCCCCTCCTGGTTCCGCTTTCCATAGCGCAGTTCCTGGGTTTCCCGCTCAAACTGCTGCGTGTTGTAAATCCACCCCTTCCCGCGCTCCCCCGGCGGACCTTCCAGCGCCTCCCGCCAGACCGAATGCGTCCGCAGCACCATACCGGACAAGACCAGCAGCGTCATCGCACACAGAAAGACCAGCAGCGACATCATCACCGTGTGGATCTTCCAGGACTTGGAGCCCATGACCAGGGCGACCAGGAACAGGACCAGGATGATGCCCGCAAAAATCTGGAACAGCACAGGTAAGTTCATGTGGGAAGAAATCGTAAATGCTGAATTGGCTTAAGTTTTGCGCAAGATAGCTATCATCGATAGTAAAATCGCCCTTTGGGGCTGTCAAGTTTGCTGCGGCCTGGAGAGGGTGCGATAAGTGCTGAATTCAACAAGGCTTGTGGTGCGCCGTGACCCACCGGCTCGGCAGGGCCGTGATAATCGTTCAAGTCGGAACGATTCAGTTCCGAACCAATATTCGGGACGCTGACCGGCCGGATGATCATGGAAAAGACACCCCAACTTCTTGAGTCGGCTGCCACTTGTTTGGAGCTGCTGGACCAGCTGAACCAGCTGACACGGTCCTTGCGAGCGTGCCTGGCCGACGCCGGCAAGTCCCACAGCCTGACCGGCACGGAAGTTCAGCTGTTGTACCGCTGCGCCTCCACCCCCGACGGGATCGCTCAACGCGAACTTGCCGCAGCACTGGCCATATCTCCCGCGCAAGTGAGTGGTCTGGTTGAGCGTTTGCGGAGTCGAGCGTTGATTGTGGGGCACCGTCCTGCCGAGGATCGCCGGCGTCAGGTATGGAAGTTGACCGGCCGGGGAGGGGAGGTCTTCCAGGAGGTGATGGCCGGCGTGGCCCCCGGCCTGGCCGCGCCGCTGGCCGCCGCCTCACCCTCGGCGGTGGCCCAACTGAGCCAGCTTGTCCAGCAAATGAGTGCCGCTGCCCAGGCGGTGGCTGCACCCTGCGACGTGAGGCGTGAGCCCAGCCACCAGCGAGGTGCGGCATGAAGGGCAACCGCACGTCCAGCAAGCTGCGATCCACCCCCTGCTGGCGCTCATCCCTCACCCATGCCCCCCCGGCCAGGGCCCCGTCTGCGCTCTGCCTGCTGGCCGCCCTGGGGCTGCTGACGATGGCCAGCGGTTGCAGCCGCACGGCCTACCGGCTGCGGGCCGACGACGACGCGGTGAACCTCATTCGGCAGCAGGCGTACGACCCCCGCTGGTCCCTGGACGACTTTCGGATCTACCCGGACGCCCGTTCGCGGATGGCCAGCCCCTACGATCCAGACTTCCCCCCCATGCCGCCCGACGACCCGGCTGCCAACCGGCTGATGGAATGTGTCGACGGCAAACGTGGCTTTCGCGGTTGGTACCGCTGGGGCACCACGCCGTTTGTCGCCAATCCCGACTGGAAGTCGTTCGTCCCGCTGGACCCGCAGGGTCGGCTGCGGCTGGACAGAAATTCTGCCGTCCAGGCCGCCCTGCTCAACTCGCCCCAGTTCCAATCCCAGTTGGAAGAATTGTACCTTTCGGCCCTGGATGTGAGCTTCGAGCAGTTTCGGTTTGACGCCCAATTTTTCGGCGGCTACCAGGCTTTTTTCAAAACGGCGGGCCGCCAGCACCCGGACGGACCGACCAGCGAACTGGCCCTCTCGACCCGCAGTCCGGCCAGCGACAGCTGGGAAATGCGCAAGCTGTTTGCCGGCGGCGGCCAGCTGGTGGTCGGGCTGGCCAATTCCTTGATCTGGGAACTCTCGGGACCGAATCGCCAGACCGCCTCCACGATCCTGGACTTCAGCCTGATCCAGCCCCTGCTGAGGGGCGGAGGTCGAGCTCGGGTGCTGGAGCGGCTGACGGTGGCCGAACGCGCGTTGCTGGCCAATGTCCGCCAGATGCAACGCTTTCGCCAAGGCTTCTACACCCAGATCGTGGCCGGGCTGGATCCAGGCGCCGGGCCGTCCCGCCGCGGCGGACTGGCGGGCGAATCGGGCCTGGAAGGCTTCCGCGGCGTCGGCACCGGCGGATTTGGACGGCTGGGGGGCGTGGGAGCTACCGGTGGCGGAAGGCCCGGCACGGGGGCCGGACAGGCGGGCGGTTTTCTGGGCCTGCTGCAGACCCGCCAGCAACTGCAGAACCAGCAAATCAATCTGATCGCCCTCCGCAACAGCCTGGCCTCCCTGCAGGCAAAGTATCAAGCAGGTGGCCGCATCGATTTCTTTCAGGTCGAACTGGCTCGACAAGCACTCTACAACGCGCAAAGCAGCCTGCTGACTTCGCAAGCCAACTATCAGAGCCAGCTGGACCAGTTTAAAGTCGATCTGGGCCTGCCCCCCGACATGCCGCTGGGCATCGACGACCCGCTGCTGAACCGCTTCGACCTGTTGAACCCGCAGCTGATCCAGACGCAACAGTTTGCCGAAAACCTGCTGAACGATATCCGGGACCCGGATGCCGTCTTCGACGTTTCGCAATGGTCCGCGGTCACGGCCCGCACCAGCCAGCTGATGCAGAAGATCGACCGCCAATTGGCGACGGCGGACCAGGACCTGCGGGCGCTGCACGAGAACCTTCCGCGCCGCCGCCGGATCTTGCAACGGCTTTCTCAGCGCGAAGAAGTGGCCCGCGGTGCGGTGGATCGGGCCGCTTACGACGTGGGCCGGCTGGACGACCGAGCGGCCAGGGTTACGGCGGAACTGGTGCGGCTGCGGGAACAACAGCTGCAAAGGACCCGCCAGCTGGCCGATATCCGCGCTCCTGCTCAGCGCGAGCAACTAATTGCCCTCCTGGCGGGTGTGCCCCTCTGGCTGAACGATATCCTCCTCCTGCAGGCCCAGGCCCGCCTGGATGCCATCGTGCTGCAGCCGATCGAGATGAGCCCGCCACAGGCGCTGGAAGTGGCCAGTCAGCAGCGACTGGACTGGATGAACGCTCGTGCGACACTGGTCGATGCCTGGAGGCTGATTGAATTCAATGCCAACGATCTGCAGAGCGACCTGGATATCGTCTTCGAGGGGGATCTTCGCAACACGGGGGATAACCCGTTCCGGTTGAGCGACCAGGCGGGACGGCTGAGGGCGGGAGTGGAATTTGATGCGCCCTTGTCACGACTTGCCGAACGGAATCAGTACCGCCAGGCCCTGATCGAATACGCCCAAGCCCGCCGCAACTATTACACCTTTGTCGATCGCGTCCAGCAGGGCCTTCGCGACACGCTGCGCAACATCGACCTCAATCAACTCAATTTTGAATTGCGGCGAGCGGCGGTGCAGTTGGCCATCTCCCAGGTCGAACTGGCTCGTCTGCAACTGGAAGAACCCCCCCAGCCTGATGTCGAAGTGGCGGGGACCGATAACCGTGTGCAGAACCTGGTCAACGCCTTGTCGGAATTGTTGAACTCGCAAAATGATTTTCTCAGCGTATGGGTCACCTACGAAGTCCTCCGCCTCTCGCTGCAATTCCAGATGGGTACCATGCAATTGGATGCTCGGGGCTTGTGGATCGACCCGCCGCCACCACAGCGTCTGCCCGCCCAGTCAGCCCCGCTGCCGATGGATGGGACCCGGTCGCCACAGCGACCGCCGGCCCACCAGTCCCGTAACAAAATGTCCGGGCCAGCCGCAGGACCGTTCAACGGATCAGCGGTCCGGTCATGAACCGCGTAGCAGCCACAGACAACAGCCGCACGCACCCGCCCCAAAAACCGCCCGCCCCCGCAACCGCCATCCCACCAAACACCAGCCGCAACGCCGCGGCAGGCGTTGCACGGTCTTGGGGCGGGCCGCTGGTCACCCTGCTGCCCCGAACCACTCTCCAGGCCGGAGCCGGTAGCTGAGCCACAAGGTCACCCAATTTTACGCAGGGCCGCGTTCCGACCCACTTGGCGGCTTGTCTATAATGATTAACAACGGCTCATCTTTACAACCATCCTCCTGCTGCGGCCGATCCCCATGCCTCGGACTGTCCCTCCATCCCCCCGTCGGCGACGGGCGGTTTCGCTATCCAGCGTCGNNGGCCTCCCGCGGGGAATCGGGTAGCCAAGCAGCCGTGGAGATCGTCCCGGTGCGGCGGGGTTCCTTTTTGTTCACCGTGACCGAGACGGGTGAAGTCGAAAGTGCCAGCAGCCTGGAGATACGCTGCGAGGTCAAGGCCCGCGGCGCGGCCGGAACCACCATCCTCGAAATCATCGGCGAAGGCAGCTACGTTCGCCAGGGAGATTTTCTGGTCCGTCTCGATTCGTCCGCTCTGGAACTGGAACGCAATGCCCAGCAGATCGTGGTGCACAGCAGCGAGGCGGCCATGATCCAGGCCCGCAACGCGCACAAGACGGCCAAAATCGCCAAGACGGAATACCTCGAAGGGGCGTTCCAGCAGGAAGAACTGACCATTCAGGGCGAGATTTTTGTGGCCCAGGAGAATGTGCGTCGAGCGGAAGATTATTTGCAGTACAGCCAACGGCTGGCCGCCAAAGGCTACATCACCAACCTGCAGCTGGAAGCCGATCGCTTCAGTGTCGACAAGGCCAGGCAGGAACTCACAGCCGCCGAATCGAAACTGCAGGTGCTGCGGGACTACACCAAAGCGAAAATGCTGACTCAGTTGGAGAGCGATATCCAGTCAACCTACGCCCAATGGCAGGCGGCCACCAGTAACTACCAACTGGACGTCGACAAACTCAAGGATATCGAAGATCAGATCGCCCGCTGTACCATCACCGCGCCGGCCGACGGGCAGGTCCAATACGCCAATCGCCGCGGCTTTCGCGGCGGCGGCGAGGTGATTATCGAACCGGGGACCCCCGTTCGCGAAGGCCAGGCGATTATTCGACTTCCCGACCCCACTCAGATGCAGGTCGCCGCCGAAATCGCCGAGGCCAGCACCAAGTACGTGCGGCCCGGCATGCCCGCCACCATCAAAATCCGCTCGGCTACCGGCGAAACGCTCCGCGGCAAAGTGGCCAAGGTCAATGACTATCCCGAACCGGGCGGCTGGTTCAGTACCAGCGTGAAAAAATACGGCACCCGCGTCGACATCCTCGACAATCCCGGCAACCTCAAGCCGGGGTTGACGGCCGAGGTCGCTATCCAAGTTGACGCCCGCCAGGACGTGTTACAGCTTCCCCTCCCCGCCGTATTGCAGCATGGCAGCAAGTACTATTGCGTGTTGAAAACGCCCAACGGCTGGCAGCGGCGGGAAGTGCAGGTGGGGCTGAATAACGATCAAGCGATCGAGATCCGGCAGGGCCTTCAGCGGGATGACCAGGTGATCGCTAACCCGCGACGGCATCGCCAGCTGGTCACCTGGCCCGCTCTGACTGAGCCGGCACTTCCGCGGGAGGGTACCCCGGTGGCCTCCCAAGGCCGCCCCCCCGCATCGGCCGG
>WVZU01000086.1:16032-18720 GCA_011772275.1 Planctomycetales bacterium
GGCCGCCCCGTTCCCCGGTCGAGGGCCAACCATGAGCGTCGCCGCTGAGCTAAAGCAACTTGGCAAAGACTATCACAGCGGGGCCGGCCTCGTCCGCGCTCTGCAGAACGTCTCGTTTCAAGTCGCTCGCGGCGAACTGATCGCCATCATGGGAGCCTCCGGGTCCGGCAAAAGCACCCTGCTGAACCTGTTGGGTTGCCTCGACCGGCCCAGCTCCGGCAGGCTGCTGCTGAGCGGTCAGGACGTATCGCAACTGTCCGATGACGCCCTCTCCGAAATTCGCGCTTCGCAAATCGGCTTTGTCTTCCAGTCTTTCAACCTGATCCCCCAGCTGACCGTCCTGGAAAACATCGAAGTGCCGCTCTACTACCAGCGCCGGCTGACACCCCAGGATCGCCGGCGTTGTCGCCAGCTGGCCGACCGCGTGGGGCTCAGCGATCGCCTCACCCACCGCCCCACACAACTTTCCGGCGGACAGCAACAACGCGTCGCCTTGGCCCGCAGCCTGGCGAACGAGCCCGAATTTATCCTGGCCGACGAGCCCACAGGGAACCTGGACTCGCAGACCGGTAGCGAAATCCTCGATTTGCTGGCCAACCTCCACCGCGATGGCAAGACGATCATCGTGGTTACCCACGAAGATGAGGTTGCACGCCGCGCCAGCCGTATCATCCAGCTCAAAGATGGACGGCTGGCATCCGACACGATCCAACCATGACCCACGACCGGCAACACGTTTCAAGTTGCGGATCCCAGATGTGCCTGGCACACCGTCGCTGAACTGCCCGCTGCCGAAAATCCCCAACCCGTACCCCCAACTGCGGCCTTCCCTGACTGACCATTCCCGACTTGCTGCTCGTCACGACTTCCTGCCCACCCCGCTCGTATCCTGCTGGTGAATCCCCGCATGCCTTATCGGTTGTTGCAAACCTGGCGGATTGGCATCAAGAGCCTCCTGCTGCACCCCCTGCGGTCGTTGCTGACGGTGCTGGGTATCTTTATCGGTACGGCCAGCGTGATCTGGTTGCTGGCCATCGGCCAAGGGATCAGTGCCAAGGCCCAGCAGCAGATCGAGGACCTGGGGGCCGAGAACATCATTGTCCGCTCCGTGAAACCGGTCATCGACAGTTCTTCCAATTTCCGCGAAATCGTCCCTTACGGCCTGACGCGGGCCGACTTTCAGCTGCTGAACCAACGCACCGTCTTTACCGGCGTGGCAGAGGCGATCCCGATTCGTGAAATGCGGCGGCGGTTCATTTACGAGGACCGGGAACTGGAAGGCCGCCTGGTCGGCTGCACGCCCGAATATGCGGACATCATGAAGCTGCAGGTCGACCGCGGCCACTTCATCACGGCGGCCGAAGATCGCCTCTGCCAAAACCATTGTGTGCTGGCCGCCGAGGCCGCGGCCGCCTTGTTTCCGCTGCAAGATCCGCTGGGACAAGCGGTCCGCATCGAACACGAATACTATCTCGTGGTCGGTGTCATGCGGCCCCGAAATCCCACGGCCGCCATCGGCGGTTCCCTGGCCGCCCAAGACTTTTCCTCCGATGTCTACATTCCTATCTCCACCCTGCGAGAACGATTCGGAGACGACATCGTCAACAGCGCCACCGGATCGTTCGAACGAGAGATCGTCCAGCTGACCCAGGTCACTCTGCGGGCCACAAGCATCGAACGGGTTGCCGAAACGGCCGAATTGGTCCAGGACCTGGTCGGCCGCCGCCATCCGACCGGTGATATTCGCGTGATCGTGCCCCTGGAACTGCTGGAACAAGCCCGGACCATGCGGCTGATGTTCATGATGTTCATGGGCGCCATCGCCGCCATCTCGCTGATCGTCGGCGGGATCGGCATCATGAATATCATGCTGGCCACCGTGACCGAACGGACGCGCGAGATCGGCATCCGCCGAGCGTTGGGGGCCAAGCGGGCCGACATCACCCGGCAGTTCCTGGCCGAAACGATCACCCTGGCCGTCGCCGGTGGGGTCACCGGCATCCTGGGCGGACTGCTGTGCGGACCCGCCGTCGAGCGGCTACGNNCCGCCGTCGAGCGGCTACGTAACCTCCTGCAATGGTCGATCCCCAACGTGATCGCCGCCCTGCCACCGCTGGTGCGGGAAGTCGCGCCCCAAATCGTCGGCTGGTCGATCCCCCTGGCCTTCGGTATCTCCGTCGCCGTGGGCATCCTCTTCGGGCTCTACCCGGCCACCCGCGCCGCCGCCATGGACCCGATCGAAGCCCTCCGGCACGAATAGCCGTCGGCAAGTCTGCTCAAGACCGCCCACCAATCCGACCGCCTCACGCCGCCAGGACTCTTTTATGTTTGTATGTTTATATCTAAATTTACGCATATTAAGCGCCATAATACTTTCCACAACCGGAAATTTTTTCTCATTTTGTCTACCTTGTGCCCGCATAATCACCCTGCTAGCATTCTGCTCTACGATACCGACCTCGCGGATCGATAACCAACATTAGTCGTCTGTCAGGCCTGCTGCCCTGTCAACGCTCGATTTTCAAGGTGGCGAAACCCGCCAAGATTTTCGGCAAGTCCTGGGTCGCCAATCGTCGGGGTGCGTTTTCGCCGCCCGCCATGGGCTACGCGAAAATTGAGCTTTAGCAAACACGAGGCATGCGACTGGAAACGGTCTGGGTCGCTCAGCAGACGGCTTGAGCGCAATCC
>WVZU01000086.1:18773-19211 GCA_011772275.1 Planctomycetales bacterium
GGATAACGATCAGCCTCCAGCAACCTTGCGGGACATGCAGTACGAAATGAATTGCGGCACCCAAGCCTCCCTCCCGACCCCCCACGTTCCCACCTAAACAACCCCCCCACGTTTCCCACCCTAGGTTTCCTACCTTTATTTTTCCGTTGCTCACGGAAAGCTTGCAGGGAGGTACATCGATGATGAACTTTGTTCGCGCACACGCAGGGCTGTATGTGTTAGTCGCCACCGTGGTATTGAGCCCGGCTGCTTGGGCCGAACCATGGCAAACGGACTACTCCACGGCCCTGGACGCGGCCCGCGCGGCCCACAAGCCGCTGCTGGTCGTCATGGAAATGCCCACGGATCGGCTGGCGGCGGCTGGTGCCAGCCAGCTGGCCAGTTCCGCGCTGCTCAAGCCGTACCACCTATGTTGCATTGACGTCAGCACGTCATTGG
>WVZU01000260.1 GCA_011772275.1 Planctomycetales bacterium
GCTTGTGAGAAGTCGACTTGCATGACCTGGATATCTTGGGGGATCTTCAGGGGCGATGGAATTTTGGCTTGGGGGTTCAGCGGGATTTGAGCGCTGGGGCCGCGCGCCAGCCGTTGTTCGACTGGGGGCCGCAGGAGGTAATCGACCAGTTGCCGGGCCATGGCGGGCCGCTGCGACCCTTTGATGATCGCCAGCGTATTGGGGATGAACAGCGTTCCCAGCTGGCCCGACGCGGCGTCGGGGAACACAATGGCCACGGGCAGGCCTTTCCCTTTTTCGATGAACGCATCATCGGTATCGGTCAGGCCCCAGGCCAGCTGGCCGGAGGCGACACGGAGGGCGACCTGTTTGTTTCCCGATTCGATCGCGACGTCGTTGGCGCGCAAGGCGCGAAAGAACTCCTTGGCGCGTCGGTCGCCCCACTTGGCAAACAGGCATGCCGCGTGGGTGGCGGTGGTACCGAAGAGCGGTTTGGCGATACCGATCTCGCCTTTCCACCGCGGGTCGACCAGGTCGAGGATGGATTGCGGCCGCTGATCCACCGGCACGCGCTGGGTGTTGACGATCAGTACGCGGGCCCGTGCGGCAAAACCGTGCCAGGTCCCATCCGCTGCTCGATATTCTTCCGGGTAGGGCTGGTGAGCGGGCGAGAGGTAGACGTCCAGCAGTCCGCGCTGCCGCAGGCGGAGGGTATTGAGGATTTCGTTGTTCCAAAAGACGTCGCAGCGGCCGTTGCCGGCGCGCGATTCGCGGATGATGGCTTCGGTGAGTCCCACCGTTTTCGTCGATTCGGTATCGAACCGTGGGCGGACCCGAATGCCCGTCTCCTTGGTAAACTGCCGCAGGACCGGTTCGGAGAACTCCGAATCGAGCGCCGTGTAGACCACCAGTGCGCGGTCGTCGCGGCAGCCAGCGGCGACCGGACCCAAAGCGATCAGGATCGCGAGGCGGAAGGCGGCCAAGCGGCGGGGGGGGCGTTTCCAGGGATGAAAAGACACGATTCAACCGGCAGGCGAGCCAAATGTCCGAATCCGCTTTGCTTGCTAGAATACTACAGGCCGCCCCCCGCGGCCGCCAGAGGCGAGTACAGCGATTGACAATCGCTGCGCCAGAACCACAATGGTCAGTTTCCCAAACCAGCGAAACATGGTGATTTGATGAACTGGATCCAGCAGCAGGACCCGGAGGTCTGGTCGGCCATCGCGGGCGAAATCCACCGCCAGGAAGACGGACTGGAGATGATCGCCAGCGAAAACTACACCAGTGCCGCGATCATGCAGGCGGTCGGCAGCGTGCTGACCAACAAGTACGCGGAAGGGTATCCGGGCCGGCGCTATTATGGCGGCTGCGAGTTCGTCGATGTGGCCGAAGAGATCGCGCGGGAGCGGGTCAAGCAGTTGTTTGGGGCTCAGCATGCCAACGTCCAGCCGCATTCGGGCAGCCAGGCAAACCTGGCCGTCTACCTGACCGCGATTCAACCGGGCGATACGGTCCTGGGCCTGGACCTGGCCCACGGCGGACACTTGACGCACGGCATGAAGCTGAACATCTCCGGCCAGCTGTACCATTTTGTCAGTTACGGCGTCGATCGGACAAACCACCGTCTCGATTTCGACCAGGTGGCTCGACTGGCGCGGGAGCACAAGCCCGCCTTGATCGTGGCGGGAGCCAGTGCCTATCCCCGCGAGATCCCCCACGGCCGCTTTGCCGAAATCGCCGAGGAGGTGGGGGCCAAACTTTTCGTCGACATGGCGCATTACGCCGGCCTGGTCGCCGCCGGATTGCATGACAACCCGGTGCCGGTTGCCGATTTTGTCACGTCGACCACGCACAAGACGCTGCGCGGCCCGCGGGGTGGTGTGGCCCTGTGCAAATCCAAGTACGCCAGGGACCTGGACCGCAGCCTGTTTCCCGGCACACAAGGCGGGCCCCTGATGCATGTGATTGCCGGCAAGGCAATCTGTTTTGCCGAGGCCCTGCAGCCCGACTTCAAACAATACGCTCAACAAATCATCCACAACGCCCAAGCGCTGGCGGAAACGCTGGCTGGCGGCGGACTGACGCTCATCAGCGGTGGCACCGACAACCATCTCTTGCTGGTCGACGTCACGCCGATTGGGTTGAGCGGCAAGATTGCTGAGCAGGTGCTGGGCCGCTGCGGCATCACGGTCAACAAGAACATGATCCCCTTCGACCCCCGCAAGCCAATGGACCCCTCCGGAATTCGCATTGGCACACCGGCCCTGACCACCCGCGGGATGGGCACCCAGCAGATGCAGGTCATCGGCCAGTGGATGCTGCAGGCCCTGCGGGACCCCGACGACGACCTGCTGGCACAAATTCGCCAGGGGGTGTCGGAACTATGTGCCGATTTCCCCGTGCCGGCTTCGGTTTTCGGGATGCCGGATGCGGGCTATGCGGTCCGCGATCCGGGATAATCGACAGAGGATCCGGGGGTCCCACCCCCGGCTGTTGGGGTCGCAACTGACGTTGATTAAACTACGGTTTACCCGTCTGCAACCCAAACAGCCGGGGGTGCTTGCGATGCGGGATCTCGAAATCAGTATTCCCCCCGGTACGCTCGCCGCGAACAATGATCAGTAAGGAAACCACGGCCATGGCCGGCACGAAGAATAAAATTTTGATTGCGGACGATAACCAGCCGAATGTCGAACTGTTGGAGGCGTATTTGGCGGACGTCGATTGCGACATCGAGGTTGCCAGCGACGGCGAAGAAACGATGGCCAAGGTGCAATCTTTCCAGCCGGACCTCATTTTGCTGGATATCATGATGCCCAAACTTTCCGGCTTTGAAG
Source organism: Planctomycetales bacterium (assembly GCA_011772275.1). Taxonomy (GTDB): domain Bacteria; phylum Planctomycetota; class Planctomycetia; order Pirellulales; family UBA7805; genus CS4-C045. The sequence continues at coordinate 2,817 of WVZU01000260.1, forward strand.
TCTGTAAACAACTCAAGGACGATCCCCAGCTCAGCTCAATCATGATCCTGATGGTCACGGCGCTGAACGAGCTGGGTGACATCGAGCGGGCGGTGGCGGCCGGCACGGACGATTTCCTGAGCAAACCGGTCAACAAGCTGGAATTGATCAAGCGTGTCGAAAACATGTTGAAGCTGCGACATTATTCGGACGAGAACGAACGGCTGCGGAAGTACATCCAGGAAATGGATGACCAGGCCGGGCCGTAAATTCGGAGGCGGAAGATATGTCGACCCGTCTTTTGCGAAATCTTTTCTTGACCGCCTGGGTGACCTGGGGGGCGACGGGGGGCGGGGCCGGGCCGGCGACCGCTGCGGACGCCGAGGTCCCGAAAGCGGATCCCGGTGCACAGATCGCTCAATGGATCCAGCAGCTGGGTCACGAGAACTACGTCCTCCGCGAAGAAGCGCAGGAGGAGTTGCAGCGGGTGGGACTGGCGGCACTGGAGGCCCTGGCTCAGGCCCAATACAGCGATGACATCGAAATCGAAATGCGGGCCCGCTACCTGATGTCCGTAATCAAGATCCAATGGACGGTTGACACGGATCCGAAACATGTACGCGACTTGATGACAAACTACGCCACGCTGAACGACGAGCAGCGTCTTGCGGTCATTACCAGACTAAGCGATCTGGGCGGATCCGCGGCAATCGACGCCCTTGGCCGCATCATCCGTTTCGACTCGTCTCCCATCATTTCCAAGCAGGCGGCCCTGGGGCTGATGGACATGAACGTCGCCGAGCAGGCGTGGGAGACACATGCAGCGGCCATCGGCAGGAACCTGGCCCATTCCCGTGTGAGTGCGGCCGAGTGGCTGCGGGTGTTCGTCCGCCAGCAAAACGATGCGAAAGCTGCGATCGAACCGTGGAAGAAGCTGGTCGAGGCCGAGCGGGCGTTGTGGAAAAACGGGACCGGCAGGACGAACTGGCAGATTGTCCAGTCGTTGCTGTTTCGCCTGATCGCCTGCCTGGAAAAAGCCGGTCGCCCGGACGACACGGAAGAGTACATGCGGCAGATTGTCGAGCTGCAGCCGGAGGACGCGGAGAGCATCAAGAAACTGGTCCACTGGTTAAATGACAAGCGAGCGGTGCGGGTGGTCTTGGTGGTTGCCGAAAAATACCCGGACATTTTCCAAAAGGACCCGCTGCTGCTGTATGCGCTGGCCCATGCCCAGCAGCAGCTGGACCAGCAGGAGGCGGCCGACAAATCGGTGGCCGAGGCCCAGCAGCTGAACCCCAGTTTGCCGCAACACCACCTGGTGATCGCCTACCAGCTGCAGGAACGCGGCTGGTTTGAGTGGGCCGAACAGGAATATCGGATGGTGATCCGCATCACCGGGATGCGCCACCAACTGGCACTCCGCGCAACCTTTCTGCTGTCCGAAATGCTGCACGACCAACAGCAGGACCAGCGCGCCGGGGAAGTGTTGCAGGATCTGGTCCAGCAGATGGACAGGGACCGGGAGATCCTCAAGTTAATCCACATGTTTGAACGGGAGGTGGGCAGCATTCGCTCGCGGATGCACTTTTTCTTTGCCTGCCAACACGACCGCCAGGGGGAGACGACCAAACAATTGCAGCAGCTGGATCTCGCGCTGGCAGCGGATCCCACCGATGCCGACGTACTGATCGCTCATTACCGGCTGCCGAACGCGTCCGCCGCACGAAGGAAGCGTACGGAACAGGCCATTGACCGCGCCATCCACGTGTTTCGCGCAAAGATTGCAGCGACCCCGGAGGACGCCAGCCCTTACAACCAGTTTGCCTGGCTGGTGGGCAACACGCTGGGCGAAGAGGACCCCGCTCTGGCGGACGAAGCAATTGCCAAGTCGCACAAGTCTTTAAAACTTCGCCCCAATGCCGCCGGGTACCTCGATACGCTGGGACGCTGCTACTACGCTCGTGGCAACTACCCCGAGGCGGTCTACCACCAGAGGCGAGCGGTCCAATTGGATCCGCACTCCGGTTTGATCCGGCGGCAGCTGGAACTGTTCGAGCGGAAACTGGCCGAATCGGAGGGTGGGGAGGATGCCGGCTGAACCCGTCATGCTGGAGGGCAAGCCCGCCCTGCGGCCCCACAGGGAAATCGACGCTCGCTGGCGGTACCACGCCTGGCTGCTGGCCCTGATCAGCCTGGCCTTGCTGGCCACCGCCTTGATGGAAATTCACGGCGACCAGCAGGTCACGTTGCCGCTGGCAGGCCCCTTGCCGGCGGCCTGTGTCTGGAAGTCGTTGTGGGGGACCAACTGTCCCGGCTGCGGGCTGACCCGCAGTTTCGTCGCGCTGACTCACGCCGATCTGGCTGCCGCCTGGCGCTACAATCCGGCCGGGACCCTGATCTTCGCCATCGCGATGTATCAGATTCCTTTCCGTTCGGTACAGCTGTGGCGGCTGGCGCGGGGTCGCGCCGACCGCCGTCACCGCCCCTGGACCATTCACCTGGCCGTGTGGGCCACGGTCACGGCCCTGATCGTGCAATGGCTGTGGCGGACCGTGCTGTGACGAAAGGTTTTCCCGCAAAATCTGTGGGTGGATGGCTGTTTCCCCAGGGCGGCCACAGCGACAGTCGGTCCGCCTGGGAAAGAAGTGTCAGCAGCGGCTATTGGCGGGGATAAACGGGTTGGCGAAAGGTATTCGGTTAAGAGTGTTCGGTTAAGAGTGTTCGGTTAAGTGTGTTCGGTTAAGAGTGTTCGGTTAAGAGTGTTCGGTTAAGAGTG
>WVZU01000223.1 GCA_011772275.1 Planctomycetales bacterium
TCAACAGCAGCGTCGAGACGCTGGCGGCATTCTGGAGGGCGGTCCGCGTGACCTTGGTCGGATCGATCACGCCCGCTTCGACCAGGTCCTCGTAGACGTCGGTGGCCGCGTTGTAACCGAAATTCCCGTTTCCCTCGCCGACCTTCTCGCAGACGATGCTCCCATCCTGGCCGGCGTTGGCCGCGATGGAGATCAGCGGCGAGCGGCAGGCGCGGACGACGATGTTGTAACCCACCTCTTCGTCGTGGCTCAAACCGCTGGAACTGACCGACCGCGAGGCCCGCAAGAGGGCCACGCCACCACCGGGAAGGATACCTTCCTCGACCGCTGCCCGCGTGGCATGCAGGGCGTCCTCGACCCGAGCCTTCTTCTCTTTCATCTCGCTCTCCGTAGCCGCCCCGACGTTGACCTTGGCCACGCCGCCGGACAGCTTGGCCAACCGCTCCTCCAGCTTTTCCCGATCGTAGTCGCTGGTGGAACTCTCGATTTCCTTGCGGATCTGATCAATGCGTGCTTTGATATCCTCGCTGCTGCCCGCGCCTTCGATGATGGTCGTGTTGTCCTTGTCGACAATCACCTTCTTGGCACGACCCAGGTCGGTGATGGGCAGGCTTTCCAGCTTGATACCCAGGTCCTCGAAGACCGCCGTTCCACCGGTCAGTACGGCAACGTCTTCCAGCATCGCTTTGCGGCGGTCGCCGTAACCTGGCGCTTTGACCGCGCAGCAGGTGAACGTACCGCGCAGCTTGTTGATGACCAGCGTGGCCAGGGCCTCGCCATCGATATCTTCGGCTACGATCAGAAGCGGTTTGCCCGAGTTGGCCACGGCCTCTAACAGCGGTACGATGTCTTTGACGTTGGAAATCTTCTTTTCGAAGACCAGCACATAGCAGTCTTCCAGCACCGCTTCCATCGTGCCGGGATCCGTGACGAAGTAGGGCGAAAGGTAACCGCGATCAAACTGCATGCCCTCTACCCATTCGGTATCGGTCTGCAGGCTCTTCCCTTCGTCCACGGTAATCACGCCATCCTTGCCAACCTTTTCCATCGCGTCGGCCAGGATCTCGCCGATTTCGAGGTCATTGTTCGAAGCGATCGAACCGACCTGGGCCATCTCTTTCTTGGTTTTGATCTGGATCGACATGCTCTCCAGCTTGTTGCTGATGTCGGCAATGGCCTTTTCGATGCCCAGTTTCAGCTGAACCGGGTTCACCCCCGCCACAACCGCCTTCAGACCCTCGACAAAGATCGCTTCGGCCAGCACGGTGGCCGTCGTCGTGCCGTCGCCAGCCACGTCACTGGTCTTGGAGGCGACTTCGCGGACCATCCGGCAACCCATATTTTCGTACGGGTCTTCCAAGTCGACTTCCTTGGCAACCGTCACGCCGTCTTTGGTTACGGTTGGCGAGCCAAAGCTCTTTTGCAGGATCACGTTGCGACCCTTGGGGCCCAGCGTGACTTTGACCGCCTTGGCCAGTTTGGACACGCCCCGCCGCATGGCATCACGGGCCTCTTGATCAAATGCAATCATCTTGGACATTGGTAATTTGCTCCTGGTAAGGTGTTGCCGCGTGGCCTTCGGCCGCGGTCAAAGTTCTTCTTTCCTGGCAGGTTTGTTCATTCGATCACCGCGAGAATGTCGTCCTCGCGCATCAGTAACAGTTCTTCGTCACCCACCGTAAACGATTCGCCGGCATAGCTGGAAAACAACACCTGCTCGCCAACCTTGACCTGCATTTCACTGCGGGACCCGTCATCCAGCAGGCGTCCCGGCCCCACACTGATCACCACCCCGCGGGCCGGCTTGTCCTTGGCCGAATCGGGCAACACGATCCCCCCGGCCGTCGTATCCTCAGATTCCGCACGCTCCACCACCACTCGATCGCCTAAGGGCTGAAGTTGCGTACTGGTCTTTTTCTTGGTCGCCGTCGCCATGGATTTGATTCCTCCCTTTCAACGAAAACTAAAATTGGGCTGTTTCGGTTTCTGGTTGACGCCCCCCGATCGGCATTGGAGGCGGGCTGCCATTTCTGCGCACCGACGGTGCGGAAACGACCCATTCTGCAAGCGGCGCGCCGCAGTGGCAGGCCAACGTTCTAACCGCTTTTCATGTCAACAAGTTACGCAAATCGGAAATCGCTCGCTCGACAGGCCACCCCCTCCCGGCCGACCCCAGCGGCGAGCCCAGACTGCCATTTTGACAGGTGGTTACCGAGCGAGGCCAGCTGCCGTTTGAGGGACGATCGGTCTGCTCGCCAGCCGCGAAGCGGCGGCAGGCGACAGCCTGGGTCGCCAGCCAGCCCCCGGTCCGGGATACCCCCCAGAAAATCGAATCGCCAAGCGCCGACGGTCGTTTCCAACGGATTGGGGTTTGGGCGGCTGCCCTTCGATCTTGGCAGTTCGCAGCGACCGGCCGCTGGAAGGGGGCCAGCGAGGGGGGAAGAGGGAAACAGCCAGCCATCCTCCTGCAGGGGGGGAGGGTCGGTGGGTGGTCCGTGGGGCTACTCAGGGGGGAACTCGGCCTCGCCCCGACGGCTCAGCGGCGGGCCACCTGGTTGCCGCTGATGCGGACAACCAGCCGCTTCATCTCCAAGACGCTCAACGTCGAAAGGACGCGTTGTACGGGCAGCCGGGTGGCTTGGACAACGGCATCGATCGAGGTGGCGTCGCTGTCGATGGCCTGCAGCACGGTTTTCTCTGTCTCGTTCAACTTCAGTTCGGCCGGGTGGCGGATGATCGCCCCGTCGTCATGGGCCGACGGTTCGACCAGGGGTCCCAGTTCTTCCAGGATGTCGTCTACCGACTGCACCAGCTTGGCGCCGTCGCGGATCAGTGCGTGGCAGCCCCGCGAGGCCCGGCTGTCGATGGGTCCTGGTACGGCAAACACTTCCCGGCCCTGTTCCATGGCATGCCGCGCCGTGATCAGTGCCCCACTCCGCTCGGCTGCCTCCACGATGACCGTCCCCAGGGCCAATCCGCTGATAATCCGGTTCCGTTGAGGAAACGAATTGCTGGTCGGCATGAAGCGCGGCGGCATTTCGGACAGTACGGCCCCTTGGTACCGGATATCTTCAGCAATTTCCTGGTGTTCGGGCGGATAGAGGTTCAGCAGCCCGCCGCCCAGTACGGCCAAGGTCCTGCCACCGGCTTGCAGGGTTGCTTGTTGAGCGGCCACGTCGATGCCGCGGGCCAGCCCACTGATGATCGTTACGCCGGCGCGGGCCAGGCCGGCGGCCAGTCGTTTGGCCTGAGCCAGTCCGTACCGCGTCGCGTGCCGCGAACCGACGATGGCGATCGCTACCGCGTCGGCCGGTTGCAGTTCGCCCTGAACAAAGAGGGTTACCGGTGGATCGGCGATCTCCTTCAGCAGCCGGGGATACGTCGCCTCACGCGGGGTGAGGATCTGGATTTCGTGCTGGCGGCACAGGGCCAGCTCGGACTGGATATCCAGCTGCTGCCGAGCGGCGGCGATGGCGCGGCTGATTTTATTTCCCACCCCCGGCACTTCCTGCAGCTCGCTGGGCGCGGCATCCAGGATGGCGGTCGGGCTGGCGAAACGAGCCAGGAGGGCCTGGAGGATCCGTGGTCCGACACCGGCAACCAGCGACAGCCGCAGCCAGTCGTGCAATCCCTCGTCGGCCAGTTCCAGCTGAGATTCGTGCGATATATCCACCCGTGAATGTCCCTCGGCCAGGTGCCTGATCGTGGTTAGGCCGGAACTACGCTCCGCTTGTTCCAGCCTGCCTTCCTTCTACTTTTTACGACGTTTGTTTCAAGGCGGCCAGGATTGCGTTGTCGTCGATCCCTTCCACCAGTTCGACGTGCCCCATTTCGGTCGGGAGCACGAAGCGTATTTTTCCCTGTTGGGCTTTCTTGTCGTGTCGCATGGCGGCCAGCAGTTCCTGAGGATCGACGTCGGGAACGGCGGTCGGGAGGCCGACCGCTTCGAGCAGCAGCAGCTGGCGGCGGGTGAATTCCGCATCGATACGCCCCAGCGATTCGGCCAGCCGCGATGCGCACAACATGCCGATGGCGACCGCTTCGCCGTGCAGCAGTTCCCGGTAACCGGTAACCGTTTCCAGCCCGTGGCAAAACGTGTGCCCGTAATTTAATACGGCCCGCAGGCCGGTCTCTTCGCGTTCGTCCTGCTGGACCACGTCGGCCTTCAGCTGGCAGCAGCGAGCGATCACATCGATCAGCAGATCATCCTGGCGCTGATTCAGCCCCCCAACGTTTTCTTCCAAAAGAGCGAAAAAATCCGCGTCCAGGATGACGCCGTATTTGATGACTTCGGCCAGGCCGGCCTGGTATTGTCGAGCGGGGAGGGTGGTGAGCACTTGTGTATCGATCAATACGGCGGCCGGTTGCCAGAATGCGCCCACCATGTTTTTGCCGCCGGCCAGGTTGATCCCCACCTTCCCGCCCACGGAGCTATCGACTTGAGCCAGCAGGGTGGTGGGCACCTGAACGAACCGCAGACCGCGGGCAAAGCTGGCCGCCAGGTAGCCGGCCAGGTCCCCGATCACGCCGCCACCGACGGCGGCCACAATCGATTGACGATCCGTGCCCAGGCCGAGGCATTTCTCCCACAAGGCGGCCAGGGTGTCGACCGATTTACTGGCCTCGCCCGCCGGCACGACGACCACGTCCACCTCCAGCCCCGCCCCAGCCAGGTGCTCGGCAACCGTCATCGCGTGTGGCGTCTCGACGTGTTCGTCGGTGATCAAAACCACATGCCAAGTGGGGCAGCTGTGGGTGACCGTCTCGGCCACGCGGTGCAGGATGCCGGCGCCAATCTCGATCGGATAACTTCGCTCGCCCAGGCGGACCCTGACGATTCTTGTCGGTTCGCTCACAGGACGTGCCTCTGCCAGGGATACCAACAGCGGATGGCGCTTTCAGGAAGCAGCTTGGCGTACGCGTTCCAGGTCGCCCTCGGTAACGGTGATCTGACGACAAAAACCGGTGTGCGTCCGCTGATACTCCAGCTGGGCTGCTTCCTCGGCCGATGCGTGCAACCGCTTCTCCAGACCGGCTCGTTCGTCCGGGTCGATGCCGTCGAACTCCTCCGGCCAGATTGTCCGCTGTTCCATCACCAACGCTTCGCGGTAAGGATCAAATGCATCTGCCATAGCCTGTTCCCGAAAATTTTCTGAACAAAAATGATAGATAAATGTTTATGCCCTGTGGCGGCGAATCGGCTAAACGGTACAGTATATCGTGTGGTGAGAATTAATCGAGTACTGCCTGCCGCCGCCGGCGGCGTCATGTGGCGTACCGCATTCAGAGGCACAGAGACGTCCCTGGCAACCCCGTCAACAGATTGCCTTAGAGCTCGTTTGGCCTGGAGGCTGCTCCCTTACGCCGCAGGCGACGGACGCGCCGACTGCGATGTTCGGGTTGGTAAATCCTTCAGGGCGTTGCCTGCGGGGGGCGATTGCGAAGGGGGTTTTCGGGGGTTCCAGCCATGAGTCGCGGTCAACTGGCAATTCTGGGCATGGTGGGGATCGCCCTGCTGGCCGCCGGGTTCGGCCTCTGGTGGCGGCATGTCCAGACGCGGCAGGCGTTAAAGTTCTGGGGACCCGCCGCGGCGAAGGTGATCGCGGAGGCCCAGCGGGTGGAGGCGATGTGGATCCAGCCTTGGGTGGATCGGGGCGGCGTGGGGGGCGAGCCGCCCCACGATTTTTTGCAAGTCGGCCCGCAAAAATACGCGATCCTGGCGGCCAAAGAGGTGAGCGACGCGCCCGGCTTTCTCAACGCCAGGCATGCTTTGACACTGGGACAGAGCTTTGACTGGCAGGCAGACCCTGCCGGCTGCCGGCCCAGCTGGCGACATGCCATCCGGTTTTCGTCGCCGCCCGCTGAGGTTACGATTCTAGTGGATTTTCACTGCCAGCGGGTGCGACGTGCCGATGCCGAACAGACGGCAGGTATCGGGCCCATTGCCGCTGGCCTGCGAGCGGTGTTGAACGAACAGTTGCCCCACGTATCGGGGAGTGACAATAATTCAGGCACAGACGATTCAGGTGACGAGCATTTCGTCAGCGAGTTTTCCAAGAGAAAGGAATAGTCGGTTATGAGCAGTGCGCAAGCCCGCGTGGGGATCTTGATGGGAAGTGATAGCGACTGGCCCAAGATCGAGGCTGCCAAAGGGGCGCTGGATGAGTTTGGTGTCGGCTGCGAGGTCCGGGTGATGAGCGCGCATCGCACACCAGCCGCCGTCCTGGATTACGCGACCACGGCGGAAGAGCGCGGTTTGCAGGTGATCATCGCGGCGGCCGGCGGGGCCGCTCACCTGGCTGGCGTCGTGGCGGCCCACACCACCCTGCCTGTGATTGGGATCCCGGTCCCTACCTCCAACCTGGGGGGCCTCGACTCGCTGCTGTCGACCGTCCAGATGCCAGGGGACGTGCCGGTGGCCAGTGTCGCGGTGGGCATGGGCGGCCCGCGGAACGCCGGCTTGTTCGCCGTGCAAATCATGGCCACCGCCGATCCAAAATTGAAAGCCCAACTGGCGGAATTCAAGCAGAAACTGGTCGAAAAAATCGAGGCCAAAGACCGCGCGCTGCAGGATAAAATCGCCGGCAGCTGACGGGGCTCAGGAGTTCCAGCTAGGCGATTTAAAAGAATTTATAACACCTTAGCCGATTGCAGCAACTGCTTGTTACCGCACCCCGTGCCTTTCCGGTTTCATGTTAATAGCCCCGTGCTTTAGCACGGGGTTGAGATCGCGTAAAATATAAATCTAGCCCCGTTGAGGGGGCTTCCCGCTGCGTGGCTTTAGCCTGGGATGACTCGCGGAGGAACAACACGAAATCAATCAGCACCACGCGTGATCGCCAGGGCTGAAGCCGCAACGGTGAGAAGGCCCGTAAACGGGCCTCGAGTCTGGGGTGGTGGGCATCATTACCCCGGCATAAATGCCGGGGCTCATACAAATCGAGGTCTCTTTTCCTCGCGACTTTTACCAATCTCAACTCACGGTAACATGCGGCCGCGAAGAACCAATCGTGCGCGAGGACGATTTTTATCTCCTCCCCAGCCGCGGGATAGCATCGTTTTTCGCGGGATCCTCTCCATCCTCTTCATCCGGTCCAAAATGGTTGCTAGAAGCGAATCCGACGGACGGCGCGACACGCATCCTGGCCGCCCGATTTGCTCGTTTCCGAGGCCCTCGGCTCCCAGCGCTCCGCCATGACCCCTCACCGCTCGGTCGAAACGCTCCGCTGGGTCGGTGACCAAAACGGCCACTTGGTGATCATCGACCAGACCCGTCTGCCGACCCAGGTGGTGGAAATCGAACTGCGGGATGTGGAGGCCGTCTGGGAAGCCATCCGGTCGTTGCGGGTCCGCGGCGCGCCGGCGATTGGGATCGCAGCGGCCTACGGGGTCGTGCTCGGCCTGCAGGAATCCGGCGAGGACGAGGCGGACGTTTGGGCTCGTCTGGACGCAGTCACCGCTTGGCTGGCGACCAGCCGTCCCACGGCCGTGAATTTGTGTTGGGCGCTGCAGCGGCTGCAAGAGGTGGCCCTTGGCCATCGTGGCCAGGGCCCGGCCAGCTTGCGGGCCGCCCTGCTGACCGCAGCCCGGGCCCTGCATGAGGAAGATCGCGACATCTGCCGGGCCATCGGCCGCCACGGCGGGCCGCTGTTGGCCGACGGCAGTGGCGTGTTGACGCACTGCAACGCAGGGGGCCTGGCCACGGCCGATTACGGCACGGCCCTGGCCGTTATTTTTGCGGCTCATGAGGCGGGCAGGCACCTGCAGGTCTACGTCGACGAAACGCGGCCCCTCCTGCAAGGCGCTCGGTTGACCGTCTGGGAACTGCAACAACGCGGGATAGACGTTACCCTCATCTGCGACTCCACCGCCGCTCAAGTCATGCGCGAACGCCGCGTGCAGGCCGTCATTACTGGCGCCGACCGCATCGCAGCCAACGGCGATGTGGCCAACAAGATCGGCACCTACCAGGTCGCCCTGGCCGCCGCCGCGCATGAGCTACCTTTTTACGTCGCCGCGCCGACCAGCACGTTTGACCTGTCGCTGGCCAGCGGCGAGCAGATCCCGATTGAACAGCGTGATCCAGCGGAAATCACTCACGGCTTCGGCCGGCAGATCGCGCCGGAGGGAACCGCCGTCTATAACCCCGCCTTCGACGTCACGCCCGCGCGACTGATTCGGGCCATCGTCTGCGAAAAAGGGGTTATTCAGCCGGTTACCCAGGCATCGATCGCCCAATGTTTAAACCCCTCCTCCGCAACTTCTTAAACGGCGCGGCCCCCGCCCCCGGCAGGCCACCGCGCTTTGTTTAACCTCTTCCTTCCCCTGGAAAAACCTTTCTGTTTCGGTCACCTTTCCGTGGGCTGCCTTCCGATCCAGGCTTTCGGTGATGATGAGGCCGGCCTTCTGCCGTGCCGCATTCCTCTGGGCGTGGGGCGTGGCGGTTTTTGAGAACAGTCCCGGGCCGCTCGGTCTGGCCACGCTGGCCACCCAGCCCGCTGGCGAACCGAGTGTCGAAGAGGCGTGTCGTCCAAGTGAGCGGCCATGTCGTCAAACTGACAGCGGCTGGGTGCGGCTGCTGGTTGCTGAGCACCTCCCCGGCACAACGCCCTGAAGTCTTGGTCCACGCTTGAGTTAGCCCGCCCAGATTCCGCTCGGCGGCTTTTGTTTGGCACGGTCGTTGCCATTGTCTGCCCTGCGGTTGGTCCCTGTGGGAAATCGACCCGAGGCAGAAAAACGTCAAACGGGAGATGTAAAAAAGTGGAGGACACGAACATGAGAATTACACGTTATACAGTGGCAATCCTGGTTGCCACCGGCGGGCTGATCGTCGGATCGGCCACCACGGAAGCGGCGTCCGGACACCACATCGACGCTTATGCCCTACGCTTGCAGGATCAGGCGAAGAGGCTGTCGCGCGAAGTGAAGTACCATTACCGTCACGCACCGCAGTTTGGCCATTTGCTGGCCGACGCGCGTCAGGTCCAGCGCAAGGCGGCTCACGTGCACCAGGTCGCCCACCGGCGCGGCGACCTGGAACATCTGCAGGCAGATCTGCAGGACCTGGATCGTGCGCTGCATCATCTGGACCAGCTGATGAAGGAAATTGAGCACCCTGTTTGTGATTACCACGATCGCCGCGCTAGATACTTCCACGGCGACACCCGCCTGGCTCGGCGACTGGTGGACCGAATGCTGGACACGCTGCATCATCTGCAGGAGGATGTACGCGTGGCCTTGCGCCGTCACCGCCATCCGAGGGGGCATCGTTACGGCAGGGGGCACGTCGCCGATCGTGGTTACTACCACGGGCAGACGGGATGGTACGGCGTTAGCTTCGGCAATCGCGGATGGACGCTGCGATTGGGTTCTGGGTTCTAACGCCTGCCGGCTGCCGCGGCCGAGCCGCGGAAAAGGCTGGTTTGCCAACCAGCCGTCGTTTCGCGCTGCTGGGCCGACTGCCGCGCTACCGTGACGCACGGCCCGGGGGGGGCTGTGGACGGACCAGGGTGCGGCGGACCGCGAAGATGGGCACGACTTTGCCCCAAATCGCACCCTTTTCAACCCTCTATGCCGCTTACCGCAGGGTGGCACTGGCGATGAGCGGCACAGCGGTCTCTTGCCTCCCCACGCCAGGGTCGCTTGCATTTGTAAGAATAATAGCTACCATTTGCTCGCTCAGGCGCGTTTTACCGCCTGCTGCTGAGGGCGGTGCTTTGTGGGGAGTGGACCTGAGGTCGGCTGGCTGACGGGCAGAAACTCTCCTCATTCCTTTACTGTGGAGGATTTATGAGTTGCATAAGGGTACACACTTACTGATCGACTGTCGCAATGTTTCTCGTGACGTCTGCCTCGACGATGCCGGTATTCTGAACGCCATGGCGGAGGCAGCTCGTTCTGCCGGAGCGACCGTTATCTCGCAAGCTCGCTATCGCTTTGGCCATAATTCTCCTGCCGGATTCACGGCCGTTGTTCTCCTGGACGAAAGCCATTGTTCAGCCCACTCTTATGCCAGCGAAGGCTTGATGGCGATCGACATATTCACCTGCGGCAGCACCAGCCCCCACGACGTGCTGGCTCATCTGCGCCAAATCGTTAATCTGGGCGACGTCTGCGTTCGCGAATATCCACGATTCCTGGCGAAAGAAATACCGCCGGAGACGCCACTCGAGGTAGCCCAGCCCCTGATTCCCACATGAATTCNNCACATGAATTCCCGCAAGCTGCATGACGGTCGCCAGGATGGGTTGCGTCCGCTGGAAAGCCTGTCGCTGGAGAAGGTCACTTCGTTCAGCGATCTGTTACGCGCCATGTCGAAAACGGCCTTTGGCGGCCGCCAGCTGGGCGAAGCTTTTGAGATTCTTGTTGAAATTGCCCAGCGACCGCAGTGCCACACGGTGTTGACCGTCTCGGGTGCCATGACGGTGGCCAAACAGGGTATGATCATTTGCGAAATGATCGAACGGGGACTGGTGGACGCGGTGGTCTGCACGGGCGCGCTGATCGCTCACGGTCTGACCGAATCGATCGGCCTGACCCATTATCAGACCGATCCGTCCCAATCCGACAAGACGCTCTACGACCAAGGCTACAATCGCATTTACGATACGCTGGAAATGGAAGCCAATCTGAACGAGGTGGAACAATTAATTCGTGATGTGATGGGTCAGGCGCCAAGCGATGGCAGCGCCTGGTCATCCGCATCGATCTGCCGGGCGGTGGGGCAGCGACTGGACGAATTGAATCACGGTCCCGGCATCCTTCGCAGCGCCTGGCGGCACGAGGTACCTGTCTTTATTCCGGCGTTCACCGACAGCGAGGTGGGCTTGGATCTTAGCATCAGCGCCATGCTTTTCGCCCGGCAATCATCCGGTGCCAGTGATTCCCCGACGTCAACCGAAGCACTATGGGAAACAGTCCCCCCCTTCAATCCATTCCTGGACCTGCAACAGTACGCTCGGTTTGCGCTCGAAGCCGAAGAACTGGCGATCTTCACGATCGGCGGCGGCGTGCCGCGCAACTGGGCCCAACAGGTGGGGCCCTATGCGGAAATTGCCAACCACCGCCTGGGCACCGACCTGCCGCCCGTACGATTTCGCTACGGAGTGCGGATTTGTCCCGAGCCGGCCCACTGGGGCGGGCTGTCGGGCTGTAGCTACTCGGAAGGCGTCAGCTGGGGAAAATTTGTGCCCTCCGCGGAGGGTGGCCGCTATGCGGAAGTCCACGCCGACGCCACGGTCGTCTGGCCCCTGCTGATGAAAGCGGTCTTCGAGAAATTGGATCGGGACTAATTCCCCATTCGCTGTCGCCCCCGAAATAACACCTTCACAAACTCCGAGCGCTTTAGCCCTTGATCGCCGTCTGTCGACGGGAAATCATTTTTGACAGGATGGACAGGATGGACAGGATTGAGCAAGGAATATTCAATCGCGTTTGTCACGGCCAGCAGCCCATGTCAATGCATCGCGACGGCCCTTCCCACGTGTTCGTATTTCGCCCGTCGGTCCGTTAGTCCTGCAGTCCCCCTCCATGAACCCGACGACCCTTTTCGCCCTGCCGGACAGTTCGCCGCAGGATGCCGACGTCCTCCTCCTGCCGCTGCCGTACGAGCAGACCGCCTGTTACGGCAAAGGGACGGCCCGCGCACCACAAGCGATCTGGCAGGCGTCCACTCATGTCGAATTGTGGGACGAAGAACTCGATTTTGATCTGGACAGCTTGCGGTTTCATACGGCCCCGCCGGTCAAGCCGGTGGGTGATGAACCGGCAGAGAAATACTTGGCCCGTGTGCAGGCAGCAGCCGAGGCGTTGCATCAGCATCCTGGCCTGGTGGTGGGGGTGGGTGGCGAGCATAGTTTGACACCTCCCCTGGCAGAAGCAGCGGTGGGGGGTGCGGCCAGCCTCGCCTCCTTGACCGTCGTGCAGATCGACGCCCACTC
>WVZU01000338.1 GCA_011772275.1 Planctomycetales bacterium
CCGGCCCTCCTGACGTCCAAGATGCTGTCCGACCCGTTGATCGTACCCCCCTTTTGCCGGCTGGCAAGCTGGCTGGGGTGGACCGGCGGCAGGGGCCGCGGGCGGGGGCCAGAAGTGACCCGCCCCAGATTGAACTTCGATTCCTCCAGCGCGAAAGGGCGTTTTCCATGGCTGTTTACCCTGCGATCCGACCGTTCCGATGCTCGTTGCCCTGCCTGCTTGCGGCCAGCCTGGCCGTCTGTCTGGTGCCGCTGGCTCACCTGAACGCTCAGGGGCTGCTGATCGTTCACGACCACCCGCATCCGGTCCCTCTACCTCGGCCGATCATACATCCGGTCCCTCAGCCACCGCCGACGGCTTACAAGATCAAGGAATTGACCGTCAACGCTCGGCTGATCGACCAGATCGCCAAGGTCCAGGTCGCCCAGTCGTTTGTCAACACCGGCAGCCGGCAGATGCAGGTCCAGTTTGTCTTTCCATTGCCCTACGACGGCGCGATTGATGCCTTAACCCTGCTGGTGGACGGCAAAGAGTATCCAGCCAAGCTGCTGACCAAGGAAAAAGCTCGCGAAATCTACGAAGGCTTTATCCGCCAAAACCAGGATCCAGCGCTGCTGGAGTGGATGGGAACCGGCATGTTCCAGACCAGCGTGTTCCCGGTGCCGCCGGGTGCTGAACGGAAGGTGACGATCACGTACAAGCAGCTGCTGCGGCAGGATCGCCATTTGACCGATTTTCTGTTTCCTCTGGGAACCGCAAAATACACCTCGGCGCCGATCGAAAAAGTCGAGATCCAGGTGCATATCGAGGGCAAGCTACCGATCAAGAGCGTGTACAGCCCCACGCACGCGGTGGAGGTCCAGCGGCCCGATCCGCAGCGAGCGGTGGTGACCTACAAGGCCGAAAAGATAATTCCCAGCGGTGATTTTCGTCTGTTCTGCGACGTCGACGAGGCGCTCGTGGGGGCTTCGGTGATCAGCTACCGGCCGCAGGCTGGCGAAGATGGCTATTTCCTGCTGCTGGCCAGTCCGGACGTCAACTGGTCGGCCGACAACAGCAGCGCCAAGAACGTGGTCTGCGTTTTTGACCGTTCTGGCAGCATGAGCGGCACGAAGTTCGAGCAAGCCCGGCAGGCGCTTCGGTACGTTATCAACAACCTCCGCGAGGGCGACTATTTCAATCTGATCGCCTACGATACCGAGGTGGAGGCCTTTCAAGGGCAGTTACAGCCGTTTGACGATACGTCACGCAAGGAGGCTCTGGGCTTCGTCAACAGTCTCTACGCCGGTGGGGGCACAAATATCGACGGCGCCCTGCAAGCCGCTTTACGCTTGCTGGATCGCGAAAGCCAGCGGCCCAGTTATATCCTTTTCATGAGCGACGGTCGGCCGACGATCGGCGAGTCCCACGAGGCCAAGATCGTCAAAAATGCTCGAGAAAAAAACATGATGCGGGCGCGTATGATCAGCTTCGGCGTGGGGTATGACGTCAACAGCCGTTTGCTGGACCGACTCTCCCACGCATGTTTCGGTGCCAGCCACTACGTGCGTCCCAATGAAAATATCGAAAACCACGTGGCGCGGCTGTACAACAAGATCCGTTCTCCCGTGATGACCGATGTGACCGTCACCTTGGACGTGGACGTGGCATCCGTACAGACGGGTGATGGGATTTCGCGCGTTTATCCGCGACAAATCAACGATCTCTTTGAAGGCGAACAGGTCGTGCTGATCGGCCGCTATCGCACCGCGGGCAAGGCCAAGGTGCGGATCCGCGGCACCATCGGTGGCGAAGCCCAAACGTTCGCTTTTCCCGCCCAGCTGGTGGAATCCAGCGGCGACGAAAAGTATGCCTTTGTAGAGAAAGTGTGGGCCCTGCGACGCATGGGCCAGATCCTCGACGATCTGGACCTGCACGGTCGCAACGAAGAACTGATCCAGGAACTGGTGCAATTGTCCATGCGACACGGGATTCTGACACCCTACACGTCGTTTCTGGCCGATGACCAGGGTGGCCGGCACGAACTGGCAGAGGCTCACCAGGGTCGGGGCGGCGGCGCCCGAAGGGCCGCTGAGGCCTTGCACGCGTTAGATGAAGCGGAAGGACGGATCGGTTTTCTGCAGCGCGATCTTAAAAGGCGGTGGAGCGACGCACGGCAGGTTCCTGCCAACGCACCGGTCGCCAGCATCGCGCCCGGCAGGGACGGTGCAACCCTCTACAGCCTGGAGGATGACCGGGAAATCTCAGCCGCCGCCGTGCGGAATGTGGGTAACCGTTCCATCTATCGCCGCGGAAAATTCTGGATCGCTGCCAACTGCACGGACCTCGACCCGGAAAAAGACAAAAACCAGTTCAAGAGGATCAAGCGTTTTGGTGACGAATACTTTGCGTTGGTCCGCGCCAGCAGCAAGGCCGATAACGAAATTCTGGCCCGGCAACGCCCCGGTGAACAACTCCTGATCCGGATCCAAGGACAGGCGTATCATCTGTACGATTGACAGTCATCGCTGGCCGGGCCGCGGCGAACCCTGCTGCCAACCGCAGCCAATTCCCGGCAAGACCGAGTGCGTGGCACGGTGGCA
>WVZU01000271.1 GCA_011772275.1 Planctomycetales bacterium
CGGGCAGCCTGGCGGGGGGATGTTTCAGCCGGCTGGCAGACCGGCCTCCCCTGCGGTGGGGCGCAGATCGGCGGCGGGTCTTTGTCCGGTCACCCGGCGGCGGGGGTAACCAGTGGCCCCGGCTGGGGTGTGATGCGGGACTGTTCGTTCAGCACGCGCACCACTTCGCGCGGTTCGCCCGTCTGGCGCAAGATAGCTCGCTGGCGATCGGCCCAACTGGGTTGATGGACCATCGTCAGGCAGTGCTCGAGATGCGGCCAGCATCCCAGTTCGTCTGCCGCGGGCCGCAGGCGTTTCACGAGGCCTTCGATAATCGCGGGGATCGGCCGTACTTCGTAGGTATAGGAGTCGACGAGTTCGGCATGAAGGCCGAATCGCGAGGCGCGCCATTTGTTCTGGCGGACCATCATGGGGTGGCAGTCGTGCTGATACGCTCCCTGATCGATGTCATCGGAGAGGCCTTTTACGAGGCACTGGATGAGGGCGGTAATCGCCAGAGTATCTGTGAGGTTCCCTGGCATGTCACAGACGCGCAATTCGACGGTGCCGAAGTTATGATGAGGCCGGACGTCCCACCAGATTTCCCGGATCGTGTTGATAAATCCCGTCTCGACCATGTGATTGACCAGCCATACATACTCGCTCCAGTTCCGCATCAGCGTCGGCAGCCCTGCTGTGGGAAGCCCTTCCATGATTTTCGAGCGGTGGGATTGCAGGCCGGTGTCACGATTTTCCCAGAAGGGGCTGCTGCAGCTTAACGCCAGGATGACCGGCAGATGTTGCATGATGCGGTCACAGACCATGACAGCCTTATCGCCCGTATCCACGCCGACATGCACGTGCAAGCCAAAGGTGACCAACCGCCGTGCCATTTCCTGGAGCAGGTTTACCAGTTGAGCGTATCGGTCATCTGGCGTCACTTTTTGGTCTGCCCATTGCGAGAAGGGATGCGTCGCTCCCCACCAGAGGCTGAGTCCCATTTGGTCGCACAGCGTTTCCACCTGGGAAACCTTGGCTCGCAAATCCGCCTCGGCGTCGTCAACCGTTTCGCAGACGTCGGTAATAATTTCCACGCAGCATTGCATCAGTTCTGGCTTGATCGACCTGACCCCAGAATGGTTTGGCAGTTTTGCCAGCAGGGATTCGATCGCGCTGGTCAGCTGAAACGACCGCTGATCCACCAGCGCCAATTCAAGTTCGACACCGACCGTATGTTTTTCGTTCGGTTCAAAGGAGATCTTGGTCATCGGGCTTGCTCCACAACCGCCTGCTGTCCCCCGCGGCTCCGTTCCGGATTCGACCAGCTAACTGCCGCGCGCGCCAGCAGCTTGCTGCCGATGGCGATTGCGGATTCGTCCAGATCAAAAGATGGATTGTGCAAAGGGGGACCGTGCATCCCCGGTCGGACACAGCCCAGCCGCAGCAAGGCGCCGGAAACGTGCTCGAGGTAGACCGCAAAATCCTCGCTGCCCATACTGGGCCGCGGAATTTCCTCAACTTGTTCGCTACCCAGCAGCTCGCGGCCGACCTCTCGCACCAGATCCGCCATCGGTTGATGGTTGTTTACCGAACGAATTCCAGATTCAAAAGCGACGTGAATCTGGGTTCCTGAACTTTCAGCGATCCCGCGGCAAATCTGAGCGATATGTTCCATCGCTCGGTTCCGCACGTCAATATCCAGGGTCCGCATGGTACCTTGCAGTTCCACTTCTTCCGGGATCACGTTCGGATTCGAACCGCCCACAATGCGGCCAATGGTCACGACAAGGGCATCCTGGCTGTCGGTAACTCGGGGGATGGAAAGATACAGCGAGCTGATCAGTTGAGCGGCGGTGGCGATGGGGTCGATAGCTTCGTGGGGTCGAGCGGCATGGCCACCGCGGCCGATGATCGACAAGCGCACGGCGTCGCAATTGGCGGTCAGGATACCGGTGCGGATACCAATCCGGCCCACACTGCGCGACGGGTCGACATGGACTGCCAGAATGGCATCGACTCCCTCCAGGGCTCCCGCTTCGATCATTTCGGCGGCGCCGGTCGCAGTCTCTTCGGACGGCTGAAACACTCCGCGAACGCAAACATCCCACGGCAACTCCCCCGCCGTTCGCAGCTCTTCCAGGGCGGTCAGGGCGCCCAGCACCACCGCCGTATGCGCATCGTGTCCACAGGCGTGCATCACACCGTCGTGCCGGCTGCGGTAGGTAACATTCTTTTCATCGTGAATCGCCAACGCGTCAATATCTGCTCGTAAGGCAATACACGGCAGCTGAGTCTTGTGGCGCGAGTCCACCAGCAACCCGCGGCCGTCCGGACCCATCCGCACGTCGAATCCGGCATCCAGGAGCATTTGATACAGGAAGAGACTGGTCTCGTGTTCCTGGCCACTGACCTCGGGATGCGCGTGCAGGTGCCGCCGCACGTCGATCATCTGCTGTTGTCGAGCGTCGATGGCCGAATCAAGTTTTTCTTGCCAGATAGAATTCATGCAGGAGCCGGGAGATTGGCGGGTACCAGGGCCCGCCGCCCTGGGGCGTTGTTCTCTTTTATTTTAGCATGTTGGACTGGGGGGACGAATGGAAACCGGGCAGTGCCGCACGGTATGACGGGATCGCCAGCAGACACGACCTCTGCCGTTACGGCGTTTTTCCGCGCTCCTGGTCTTGCCGCTGAACAGCTCGGCTAAGCCACCAACCCCAGATCAAATAATGCACAGCGCCGAAAGCAAAAACGCCCCCGGCAACCAGGAGGGCGGCCACGTTCCCTAAGGTGCACAGGAGGAAGATCAGCACCAGGAAACCGACTCCCACGACGGCGATCAAGGTCGAGACCAGGCG
>WVZU01000408.1:0-810 GCA_011772275.1 Planctomycetales bacterium
CGTACTGGTGGCTCTGTGCGGCAACGAAGGCAACGCCCTGGAAGAAATCTGGGCTCGAGAACTGGGCGTGTGGCTGTACCTGCCCGGCGTGGTGGATGACAGCGACTTGTCCAGCCTGCTGGAGGCAGGGCAACAGGTCGCCGCGCGTCGCGCGTTGGCGTCCGAGCGGCATGGGTACTTTCCCAAATTCAAGACGGCTTAGAGGTGGGCAAATGGGACGAGCGGCTGCGGAAGGCAGCCGGAAAAACCGGGAACGAGTTACCCGAGGCGGTTGAGGCCTCGGTCCAGCGAAATGGCAGTCGAACCAGGTGCGGTGCCTGGTGCCAAGCGTGAACGTGGTGAACGGCGAAGGAGTGAACCATGAGTTTCCAAGAGATGCACCAACAGCAAGGTCGGTTCCTGCAGGACTATGTCGATTTCCTGCTGCACAACCACAAGTGGTGGCTGGCCCCCGTCGGGCTGGTGCTGCTGGTCGTCGATGCGATCGAGCGACTGATTGTGCGGGGAACCCCCAGCCTGGGCGCGTGAACCCCGTTACGTCAGCGGCCGCGCCGACGAGGCGCTGAACGGCCGTCGGCGGAAGGGCCACAGCGCGGAGGGGGGGATGCAGCCCATCCCGTCGTGACGGGATGTGACGGGATGGGAGCAGGCGACCCATCGCAGGGAAAGGCGACCAGCCAACGCGAAAGATGCCGCCGCCCAGCGGGGCAGCGTTGCGAAGACGAATAAGCGCCGGAAGGGCAGAAATCGAATCGGAAGGCAACGAGCACTTCGCGGTGGAGCGAACGTGAGGAAGCACAGACAGGAAGA
>WVZU01000408.1:894-1039 GCA_011772275.1 Planctomycetales bacterium
TAACAAAGGAGATTGATCGATGAAACGCGGGACTTTAGGGCTGATCATGTTCACCAGTGTGCTGATCGTGGCGGCGGGATTGCCGTTCGCTCAGGCCAGCACGATGACCACGGTGACGCTGAGCACCGCGGCTGGTGGGGGGCTG
>WVZU01000292.1:0-2943 GCA_011772275.1 Planctomycetales bacterium
AAGCGGAACCCCAAGACCGTTCCATGGGGGGGGGTGGGGAGCGGATAGCCGGAAAATAAGGGGCAGGTCGTTCCCCCCTCCCGCCTCTTTGCGACGCCCGCAAACCGCAACGTCTGGGAACCACGAATGCCCCAGACCACGCAGATTGCCAGGTTGCAAGGCTGGCGGGCTCCTGTATGCTGAAATCCTGGTACCCGGCAGGGTCGGCCCGACGCCACATGAACTTTGCAGCCAAAGGCTGCGTAGCACAGTAGGGCAGCGGTGCCAGTGGGGCGCCGAAGAAAGGAGGGTAGGGTGATGTCTGCAAAGAAACGTGAAAACCCACCCAGCTACCAGCCGACACCGGCAGAAATTCGCCGAGCGTGCGAGGAGATTCGCAAAAGGTGGTCGCAACGGGAGCGGCGGCGTCGAGCGGGTTTGGACCCGGACGGCGGGTGGATGCCACCCACGATTCGGTCGGGCGAGATTCCGGAAGAGATTAACGGATTCGACCGGGCCGCTTAGCCTTGCCCCGGCAGCGGCGGCTGCCCGGCTATCCTGAGGTCAGGTATGCGCGAGCCACATTTTGGCTAATTTTGCTGTCGAAGGCTTTTTCAGACTGCGTTCGATTTGCAAATTCTGCTGGGGTCTTTGCTGATTGGTCAGTAGCGAGATGGTCGGGTTGGAAGGGGTCGGGAGTCTTTTTCGCCACCTGTGCCACTATCCATCGACACAGGGTTTTTCCGTGGCGAAAAAGACTCCCGACCCCGCTGGGCGTCGACCCCGCTGGGCGTGCGTGGCGAAAAAGACTCCCGACCCCGTTACGCGCGACCCCGTGAGGCATCCCCGACTGCCTCGATTTTCTCGCCGGCCGAATTCGCCTGGCAAGGCAGCCGGGCCAGACACGTCCCAGAAGCCGGCTCCAGCAAGGTTCCTGGGGATGGCGCGCCAGGGTTTTTCTTGTCACGCTTTGCCTTTGGCGACCAGACTGAAGGGCCATGCAACGGCATGGCCGCTAGCCAGGTCCATGGCCATACAGGTGCTGAATAGGTGTCTTGTGGCCCCAGCTGATGTCGTCGGGTACCAGGTCGAACACGGCGGCGATTTTCCGCCGTTCGTCGGGGCTGGGGGTCCAACGGCCCAGCAGGATCGCGCGGACCCGGTCGGGTTCCAGGCCGCAACGGTCTACCAGTTGATCCACGCTGATCTCTTTCTGTTCGCACAACTCGGCAACGCTCACCGGCATATTCAGAATTCCTCGGGTAAACCAAACTGGTGATATCGTCGGTTCCGTGGATTGATGGTATGTCCCCAGCTGATCTGTTCCACGGCAACGCCAAAAGCCTGTGCCAGTTTGCCGCGTTCGACCGGGCTGGGTGTCCAGCGGCCATCGGCGATGGCGGCGATTCGCTGGCACGTCAACCCGGAACGTTCCGCCAACTGTTCGACAGACAACTGCAATTCTTCCAGCAGGTGGTCGATGGTCATCGCGATTTCCCCTGTTCTTTCGCCGCTCAAGTATAAACGAAATTGGGCCAATTCGCGTATATCCTGCCTCTTTTCGCCATTGAGAAAGGCCTGTCCTGCGGTGGCGGGCGGCCAAGTCTCGCTTGCGATTCCAGCGCATTCGTGTACCATAGATCGTGGTTTTTGCGTACCCGAAAGCCAAATCGGCGTTCGCATGGCTGGGTAGCAGCGACCGAGCACAGGAGAAGTTGGCTGGGTGGCGGCTAGGCCGTTCTGGTTGTGCTGGCCGCCCATCCCGACAGCAACGGCCAGGCAGGGGACGGGTTGGTCCGTCGCACGGACGCCTGCTGAGCCTGTCCGAAACCGAAAGGAAAACTTGCATGGCAACCGTTCACGTGGACGACACCACTGGCACGCCGTCTGTTGAGACTGCCGAACCGAAGTATCAGTATCCTGGCATCCCCACGACCTGCGACGGTGCCGAGGCGGTCGTGTGGGCCGAGACGCGGATCAGCCAGGGGTCGGGGGCCTATCCCATCACCAGTTCGACCACGATGGGGGGCGGATTCAATCAGGCGGTGATGAACGGCATTCCCAATTTGTGGGGGGACGCGCTGGTCTTCTTTGAACCGGAAAGCGAGCACTCGGCGGCCACCTTCTGCGAGGGCTTTGCGGCCGCGGGCGGACGCGTGACCAATTTCACCTCCGGCCAAGGCCTGGTCTTGATGAAGGAGGTGTTGTACACGATTTCTGGCAAGCGGCTGCCGGTGGTCTTCAATATTGGGGCTCGAGCGCTGACCAGCCAGGGCCTGAACGTCCACGCCGGCCACGACGACGTGATGTCGGTCGCCGACTGCGGTTGGGGAATTTTGTTCGCCCGCAACGCTCAGGAAGCGGGCGACTTGTGCCTGATCGCTCGTCGAGCGGCCGAGGCCAGCCACACGCCTTTTCTGAATGTACAGGACGGCTTTTTGACGACCCACACGGTCGAGAGCGTTCGTCTGTCTGAGCCAGATTTCATGAAGGACTTCGTGGGCAAGCCGGAAGAAAAACTGGTGAACTTGATGGACCCGGAAAATCCGATGATGTCGGGCGTCGTGCAGAACCAGGACTCCTACATGAAAGGCAAGATCGCTCAACGCTGGTACTACGACCAGGTCGAACCCGCGTTGCAGGATGCCTTCGACGAATTTGCGCGAAAAACGAAAAACAGGCCGGAGATACGGATTCGTCGATCCTTACCGCTGTGAGGATGCCGAGTATATCCTGGTGGGGATTGGCTGCTACATGGAGACCGCGCAGACGACCATCGACTACCTGCGGGACGTCAAGGGCATCAAGGCTGGTTGCCTGAACATCTACTGCTTCCGCCCCTTTCCCGCTCAACAAATCGTCGACGCTCTGCAGGGCTGCCAGGCGTTTACGGTGATCGAGCGGATGGATGATCCGCTCAGCACCACGGGCAACCATTTAACGCGCGAGATCAAGGCGGCCTTT
>WVZU01000292.1:2981-12459 GCA_011772275.1 Planctomycetales bacterium
GGATCTATCATGGAGCGGCTGGACTGGGCAGCCGGGACGTACGGCCGGGCGACATCAACGCCATCTTCAGCAACATGATCAACGACGGCCAGGACTTTTTTGTGGTCGGCGTCAAGCATGCCCTGGCCCTGGAACCGCAGGACGACCCCGACCTGCGACCGCCCGGCGCGTTTTCCATGCGCGGCCACTCCGTGGGCGGTTTCGGCTCAGTGACCACCAACAAGGTGATTGCCACCATCGGCGGGCAGGTGTTCGGCAAGGACGTCCAGGCCTACCCCAAATACGGGTCGGAAAAGAAAGGCCTCCCCACCACCTACTATTTAACGATCGCCGATTCGCATATTTACACACACAGCGAACTGGAACACGTCGATTTGGTGGTGCTGAACGACACCAATGCTCTGTTTAGCGGCAATCCGCTGAAAGGCATGGTGGATGGCGGTGCGGTTTTCATGCAAAGCCACTACACGTCGGGGCCCGACGTCTGGCAACGGATACCCGAACATCAAAAAGAAACGATCCGCCGGAAGAAGTTGCACATCTTCTTTGCCGACATGGTCAAGATCGCTCGCGAAGTCGCCTCCGTCGCCGACCTGGAAATGCGGATGCAGGGCATCGTCCTTTTGGGCGCGTTCCTCAAGCTCACCCCTTACGCTCAGCAGAGCAAGATGTCGGACGACGAGGTCTACGCCGGCGTCGAAGATGCTCTGCGGAAGTACTTCGGCAAGCGTGGCGAGCAGGTAGTGCAGGACAACCTGACGTGTGTCAAGCGCGGCTACAGTGAGATGCAGGAAATTTCGCCGGAGGTGATTGCTGGCGGCAATGGCCGTCCCGCCTGAAAATAATTTCGCTCGGCCACGACCCCGCAGGGAAACGCTCGTCCAAGAGCGGCAGGCAGAACGGCAGCAAACACGATCCCTTTTAACCAACCAGAAAGCGACAGCGACATGGCAACCGTCGACAATCCGTCTTCGATGAACGAAGCGAACGACCGTGATCCGCAAAATAACAACAGCTACGGAACGCTATTCGACAGCGACTACCTGGCCGTCAAGTTGCCGATCCTGGACGTACAAGACTTCAACGAACGCGTCATCCGGGGCTACGAGGAGGGTACCGGCGAAAAAGAACTGCCTGCCGACCTGTCGGTCGCCCGCTCGTTGATCCCCGCCGGCACCGCGACGCTCCGCGATTTCAGCTACGTCGCCCCGGAAATCCCGGAATACATCGCCGACAACTGTACCGGCTGCATGGACTGCGTCACCGAATGCCCCGACACGGCCATTCTGGGAAAAGTCCTTTCGGAATCGCAACTGGCAGAAAAAATGGAAACCGTGGCTGCAGAAGATCGCGAGTTCTTCGACCAGCAATGGTCCAAGCCGCGGAAATACTACGAGGGACCGAAAAAGAAAGGGAAAGAAGGAGGCATTTTTTCGATCATTATCGACCCCAGCAAATGCAAGGGCTGCGCCGAATGCGTCACTGTCTGCGATGATTTGGCCTTGAAAATGATCCCCAAGACCGAAAAGGTCATGGACGACATCCGCAAAAGCCACCGCTACTTCAAGAACTTCGGACCCTCCAACGAAGAGTACATCAACGACAACCTCCTGATCGACATGATGCTCAAAGAACAGACCCACATCTACGTGGGCGGAGCGGGCTCGTGCGCCGGCTGTGGCGAAGGAACGGCCCTGCGGATGATGTGCGCGGCGACTGGAGCCAAGTATGGCGATCAGTGGGGCATCGTGGCAGCCACCGGCTGCAATACCGTCTATACCTCGACCTATCCCTACAACCCCTACCTCGTCCCCTGGACCAATTCCCTGTTCGAAAACGCGCCCGCAGATGCCATGGGAGTCCGCATGCGATGGGACCAGATGGGCTGGCACGACAAGCCGATCTGGTGCATCGGTGGCGACGGGGCGATGTACGACATCGGCTTCCAGTCGCTGTCCCGCATGCTGGCCGCCGGCTCTAACGTCAAGGTGTTCGTGCTGGATACGCAGGTCTACTCCAATACCGGCGGCCAGGCCTCGACCAGCACGTACACGGGACAGAATACGAAGATGAGCATCCATGGCAAGCAGTACGGGGGAAAACAGGAACGCCGCAAGGAAATTGCCCAGATCGCCATGATGCACCCGCGAACTTTTGTCGCGCAAACGACCTCTGCCCACACCAATCACTTTTACAAGTGCATCCTGGGGGCTCTCGAATTCCAGGGGCCAGCCGTCATCAGCTGCTATACCACCTGCCAGCCGGAACACGGCGTGGCCGATAACATGGCGGCCGACCAGGCTCGCCTGGCCGTCGATTCCCGCGCATTTCCACTGCTGGTCTACGACCCCGACAAGGGGGACAGCATCAAAAAACGGTTGTCCCTGCAGGGCAATCCGTCTGTCAAGGAAGACTGGTACAAAAACCCCAAAACGGGTGAGGTCGTCGACTTCATCGATTTCTGCCGCAGCGAAGGGCGGTTTGGCAAGCATTTTGATCGAGAGGGCAATCCCTCCGAACTGCTGATGTCCGCCCGCGACGAACGGCTGGAGAACTGGCACCAGTTGCAGGAGCTGGCCGGGCTGCGCTGAAAGGCCAGGCAGCCGCATCCCGTCTGCAAACCGGCAGGCCGAAACCTCGCTCTGCTTGCCGCAGCCTACCTGCTTCTTCTCTTCTTCCGCCTACGGCTCGCGAAAGCCCAGCACGACCAGCAGGCAGGGGCCGCCGGCGATCACATTCATGCCGCTCTGCCTCGCCAGCTTGATCGCCCGTTCGCTTTCCGCCCCCGGCTGCATCCACACATGCCGAATGCCCAGCTGGATCGCCTCCTGCACGATTTTCTCAGTTACCGGCGGCGGGGTGATCACCGAGACCCCGTGGACCGGTTCGGGCAGCGAAGCCAGATTGGGAAAAGCTTTCAGGCCCTCGACTTCGTCAGCGGTGGGGTGAACCGGATAAACTCGCCGGTCGTTTTGCTGGTAGACCCGCAGGACCTTATTTCCGTATTTAGCGCGGTCGGCCGAAGCGCCGACCACTGCGTGCGGCTCGCCGGCCAGGAATTGCTCGATCTGCTCGTTCATCGTTGCTCAATTTCTCCTCACCCCGCCGTGCGCTGCCCGCCCTGGCTGGGACCGGCCTGGCGGCCGCTGCCGGCCGGCGACGCGGGCTCGTGTCGGCAGCGGCCGCGCCGGACAGCATCCCAGGTATCTCTGTCGGGGGCTTTCAGGTCAAGTCCCTTTCCCGCCCTGCGACAGGACGCCCGCCCAAATGGCTCTTTTACCACCCGCAGGATCCGGCTATAAATTCGCTCCCACGCCACGCGGGCAGCCCTTGGCGGCAAGAGAGATGACGATCATGGAGTTGAAACGCATCGCGCCCCAGGCCGTACCCGCCGCTCTGGAAAATGCGCTGCGCTACCGTCTGCTGAACGAACCCTGGCAAGCGGAAAGCATTTGCCGGGACGTGTTGCGGGTCGAGCCGGACAACCAGGACGCCCTGACCATGCTGCTGTTGTCCCTGACCGATCAGTTTGCGGACGCAAAGGCCGCCGCCTTCAACTCGGCAAAGTCCCTCCTCCCGTCGCTCGACAGCCCCTACGATCAGGCCTATTACGACGGCGTCGTCAAGGAACGTTGGGCCGTCACTCAGNNGGCGATGCGTGCTTACGAAAAAGCCGAACAGCTGTCCGATCCGGACAACGGGGATCCCATCCTTCGCTGGAACGCCTGCGCGCGGATCATCATGCGGGCCGAGGCTCGCAAGCGGGACACCGGCGCTCGCCGCGAGGTAGCCGATCCACCCGACACCGAAGTGCCGGCTCGCTGAACGGCCGTCAGGCAAACAGGCCGGACACCATTTCCTCTTTGACCAGCTCGCGAGGCTGGTTCAGATGGTTGTAGACGATCGTTTGCGGATGGATCCCGAAGGCGTGATAAATGGTGGCCAGCAGCTGGCCCGGATGGACCGGGTCCTCCAGCGGTGCCGAACCGGTTTTGTCGCTGCGACCGTACACGAACCCCCGCCGCACTCCGGCACCTGCCAGCAGCGCCGTGTAACAGTACGGCCAGTGGTCGCGGCCATCGGCGCTGTTGTTGTTGCCCGAGGTGCTCAACCCCTTCTGCGGGCTGCGTCCAAATTCGCCCACCGCCACGACCAGCGTATCCTCCAGCATGCCCCGCTGGTCCAGATCGATCAGCAGGCCCGACAGGCCCTGGTCCAGCATCGGTCCCGACTGGTTTTTCATCCGCCCGGTCAGGCCGACATGATGGTCCCACGAGTGATTGTCTGAATTGGCCACCTTGGGCCAGACCACCTCGACGACCCGCGTACCCGCTTCCACCAGTCGCCTGGCCATCAGGCAGCTTTGGCCGAAGGTGTTGCGGCCGTAAAGTTCGCGAATCGCCGCGGGCTCGCGATTGATCTCAAACGCCTCACGGGCCCGCTGCGAGAGGATCAACCCCAACGCCCGCTCGTAATGCTCATTGATCTTATGCTCTGCCACCGCCTTGTCGATGGCCGGCATGGCCGCATTGATCACGTCCCGCAAGCGGGCACGTCTTTGGAGACGAGCGCCGAAGACTTCGGGCTGCAATTTCAGGTCGTCGACCTTGATCTTGTCGACTTTGCCCATGTCCATGTCGTCGCCCGGGGGATAGACGGTATACGGATCAAAAGCCTTGCCCAAAAATCCCGCCGTACCTCCCTTGCCCACCACGTTGCTCTCCTGCAAAGGCCGCGGCAACATCACAAACGGCAGCATGGGGTGCCGCACCGGTTTGAGATGGACGATTTGGGAACCGAAATTCGGGAAATCCTTGGGGCTGGGCGGTTCCAACTGCCCCGACGGACTGACCTTGTCGGTCGTGTAGCCGGTCATCATCTGGTAGATGGCGGCCGTGTGGTTGAACAGCCCGTTGGGCGAATAGCTCATCGAACGAATCAAGGTAACCTTGTCCATCACTTTGGCCAGATTCGGCAAGATTTCCGTGAAATGCACACCGGGAACGTTGGTAGGAATCGTGTTAAAGGCACTGCGAACGTTATCCGGCACGTTCTCTTTGGGGTCCCACAGATCCAGATGGCTGGGCCCACCCTGCAGGTAGCACAGGATGATGCTCTTGGCCTGCCCCCAACCTGGCCCGCCGCCGCGGCCCGCTTGGGCAGCTTCAGCTTGAAAGTGCAGCAGGCTCCCCAGGCTCAATCCCAACATGCCCGCCCCGCCGGCCCGCAGCACGTCTCGCCGCGTGGGTCGCAGATGCGAATCGCACAGATCTTTGGCTGGTGCACCTGGAAGAATGATCATGGTCTTACTCCTTGTTCGCCGTTGGCGAGTCGAGGGTCAGTTTTAGCAAATCGGTGGCCAGGGGTTGAGTGGAGCCCCAGCCGGGCTTGCCGCCTTTGAGCTTTCATCCATTGCGACCATTGCTTTGCACAAATCTTTCCTAATGATTGAACAGGAACGCGGGGCTGTTGATGAGGGCCCAGGCCAGGTCCTGAGCGACCGTCAGGCGTTTGTTGTTCAGTTGTTGCTGGCTGATCTGGACATCTTTCCGCAGGGCCACCAGCTTGGGATCCAGCGACAGGGGTTGCCGGGCATCCTGCAGCCGTTTTTCCCGTTGCTGCAAGCCGGCATCGGGCGGCAAGGGTCTCTTGGCCCGGGCCACCGCCGCCACCCGCTGTTGCAACTCTCCATCCCGCTGACGAAAATACTCCCTTAACGTCCCCCGCTGCTGCTCAGTACGCTCCTCGGGCGAGGCATGCAACAGCGCGGCCAGGACATCGGCGGACAGCTCGGCCTTGTCCGTATCGGCTCGGAAAAAGAAACCACTGGGTCCGCTGAAATTGACGATCTTCAGCAGCAGATGATTGACGCCCGCGGCCAGGTCCAGCGTCAGCAGTTCCTGGTCCGCCGCGGCCCCGCGTCCGATGTTGTGGGCCAGCAGTTGTTTGCCGTTCAAGAAGACCTTGATAGCATCATCGCTGCCCAACGAGATCGGCAGCCGGGTGGCCACGGGGGCCACCACGCGGCGGTAGATATAATTCGCCGCGTTCTGCCCCTGGAAGACCATGTGCACCTGGCCATCCTTCCAGGCAGGCCGGGCCTGCCACTGCAGCTTGCCCTCCTGAAACGTCTCGCCCAACTCGACCCGTTCTTCCGGAGGATAGGGAGTCGAGAACGCCAGATCCCGCTCCCCGCCTGGGAACGGGCCCACGTGGTACCATTCCTGCAGCTTGATTTCCGGCGGCTGAATGGCGGCCACGTCGGCGTGGGTCACTGAGATGCGGAAGCGGCCCAGCGTGTGGGGGCTGTGGGGATATTCGTGCACCAAGGCAAACCGCAGCTCTTTTTCTCCGGCCCCAACCAACGGCTCCTTCAGCAGGTAAAACGCGACGTGGCTTTTTCCCGTCTGCGGCACCACCGCCCAGCCGGTGCCCGAACTGGCATCCGCCTGCAGTGAATTGGCAACGGGATACTTGTCTTGCGAGAAGGTGGCCCAGGGGTCGACCAATTCGATGCGGCTGGCCGTTCCGGCCTCGCCGTCGGCCAGCAAGAGGCGCAGCTGGGAGAGTACGAAATTGCCGTTAGCGGCTCGGCCGGGCCCGGCTTGGGGAAGCGAGGGGTGGGTGAGCGCCTCCAGCCGAATGGCGGTGATCCGGTCAAGCTTTGTACGAGCCGTGACCGTGCGGGTGTCCTTGATCGGATTGGGTCCTTCGGCCAGCACGGACTGATCTGGCAAGACGTTCAACGTCGCTTTGCCCGTCGAAACCGCCGAAACGATCTGGACGGGCTGCCAGTGGACCGCGTCCGCCTGGGCCGCCTCCCAGGCGGCGAATTTCACAGGCAGCTGCTGCTCGTAAGCCGCCAGGGCCGCCTCGGCCTGCTGAATCTGCACCTGCCGCTGACGCTTTTGCTGGCCCCGTGCGGCCGCGTGCTGCTCTCGATACCTGGCCAGTTCGGCCTGGGCCTCGTCGATCCGCTGCTGACGTTCGGCTTGTTGAGCGGTCAGGGTTGGGGCCAGCTGGTTTTCCAGTTGCTGGAGGCGATTGACCAGCCCCGCGTGATCGGTATCGATATCCCTTAGTGCCTTCAGCGTGGCGTCCACCTCGGCGTCGCTGGCCGGCCGGTTCAAGATCCGCATGACCAGACCGCTGATCAGCTGCGCGTCGTCGCTGGTCTCGGCCACCAACTTCGCCAGTTCATTATTTGGGTCCCCAATCGCGGCGGCGACCGTGGGACCGCTGATCAGGGCCATCACCGGCCCCAGTTCCAGGCCACTGGTCCGTTCGCATTCGCAGGCGCTTTGTCGAGCGGGTCGGCCCATGGTGTCCAGGAAGCCGCTGGGCAGCTTGATCCCTGCATCGGGCAGGGCGGCCGCCCGCGTGCCGGGCGGCACGCCGGGCAGCTTCGAAATCGAGCCCGTCACGCGATGCAACGCGTCGTACAACACCTCGGCCGGCAATCGCCGCGGCAGCGCGTGGGAATAATTCTGCCGGTCATCTTCGTTCCAGCGGTTCGTGCGAAACGACAACTGGTAGGTGCGGGACTTGCAGATCAGGGCCAGCATCTGGCGAACATCAAATCCGCTCTGCACGAACTGTTCGGTCAGGTACTCCAGCAGTTCCGGATTCGTGGCCGGGTTGCCGGCTCGGATGTCATCGATCGGCTCGATAATCCCCACCCCAAACAAGTAGCCCCACAACCGGTTCACGTAGCTGCGGGCAAAGTAGGGGTTATCGGACGACGTGATCCAGGCGGCCAGCTGCTGGCGGCGGGACGCGTCTTCGGCCGACTCGAACCGGCACGCGAAGGGGAACTGAGGCGGCGTCACCGCCTGGGTCCGATCGTGCACCACCTCTCCCTGCGGCCGGTCAAGCACCACTTCGTACAGCGGCTTGGCCCCTTCCACGGCCGTCCCCCCAATGGTCTTCTTGCCGCTGGCCGGATCCCGCTTCAGGCCCACTCGAGCAAAATAAGCGGCCGTCTGGTAGTACTGGTCCTGGGTCCAGCGTTCGAAGGGATGGTCGTGGCACTTGTTGCAATTGAAGCGGATGGCCAGGAAGAGCTGCGTCGTGTTCTCCACGAGATCTTCCGGAGTGCGCAGCACCTTAAAGTACGAAGCGGCCGGGTTCTCGCGGTTGGAACCTTCGGCGGTGAGCACCTTTCGAGCGAACTGGTCGTAGGGGGTATTGGCCGCGACCTGGTCGCGGATCCACTGCCGGAAGGCCACAGCCCCTTGCTGGCCCAGAAACTTGCGGTTGACCTGCAGCAGGTCGGCCCACTTGTTGCTCCAGTGCTCGATGTAGTCCGGGCTGCCGATCAGCGCATCGACCAGTTCGTCTCGCTTCTGCCGCGTCTCCCGCGGGTCATCCAAAAACGCCCGCACCTCTTCGACCGTGGGCGGCAGGCCGGTCAGGTCCAGGTACACGCGGCGAATGAATTCGGAATCGGTACAGAGTGCAGAGGGCCGGATCTTTATGCGTTCCCATTTGGCCGCCACCAGCTGGTCGATGCGGCCCCAGCGGGGGGGCATTTCCCATCGGAAGCCCTCGCGGTTCCCCATCACGGTCAGCGTGGTGGCCGCATACGCGCCTTCATAACGAGCCAGCACGGGCGCCTCGCCGCGGCGGATGGCGGTCAACGTGCCGGCGTCATCCGCCGTCGCCACCTCCGTGTTGCCACTGGTAATGAACGCCTCGCGGGTCACCTGGCGAGTCGATCCGTCACTGTAGGTGGCCACCACCGCCATCGGCTGTTGTTGTTGCGGTTTTTCCAGCACCGGATTCTGGGGCGTGATCTGGATGCCGGTGACCCGCGGCACCTCCGGATCCAGCTCAGCGCCGCCGGCAATCCAGTCACGAATGATCTGGTAATACGGCTGGTCGGGCTTGACCCGCTGCCCCCCTTCGTGCGGTACGGCGGCTGTCGCTTTTAACAGCATCAGGCTATCGTCGGGCGAGGCGAGGCTGACGCGTCGCGAGCCGTGATCGTCGGTCAAGGCGCGGACATCGAACAGCGCATCGTAGCCGCGCAACGACAGCTTGAATCCGTTCTTCCCCTGTGCCGCCCCGTGGCAAATTCCCGCGTTACAGCCCATGCGGGACAGCACGGGGTTCACATCCTGGATAAAATCGATGTCGGCCGCCTTTTGCCGAGCGGTGTTGGCGGCGGCTTGATCGATTGGCGCGGGAGCAAACGTCGATTGGACGGTCCCGTCGGCGACGTCAATCAGTCGCACGAGGCCGTCCGAGCCGGCGGCGGCCACCGTCGCCGCCTGCGGGTGAAAGGCCACGGCGTAAACGGCTACCTCAGGAAGTTCTGTGCGGGCCACCACCTTGACATCCCGCGTGCGGTAGTCGGCGATCAACTTCCGTTGGTCCGCATTCCGGCCGGCCACCTGCTTGACCATGATCTTTTTTACGTTGTCCGGCAGCGTGCCGTCGAAGTTGTAGGCATACACAAACACCTGACCGGCGCCGT
>WVZU01000292.1:12482-14601 GCA_011772275.1 Planctomycetales bacterium
CACTCGGCGTGTCTGGCGAAACATGCGATACGCCTTGGGGACCCCGTCCGAACCGCCAATCACAATCTCGTCGCGCTGGGGATGCCGAGCGACCGCGAGGATGCCCCCTTTGAGCGCTCCGGGCGTGATCGAGGTGACGTTGTCCACGAATCGCTGCTGAGCAAACTCGTACAGCTTGGTGGTCATGTCGCGGCCGACCGACACCAGGTGTTTGCCGTCCACCGAAAATGTGGTGTCCAGTACCCAGTCGTCATGCGCGCCGTTGAAGAAGACCTGCTCGCCCGTCACCGCATCGATCGCTCGCACCGCCTGGTCGGCACAGCCGACGGCGACCACACGACTGTCCGGCGACCAGCTGGCCCCGTACAGGGTGTCGTAGGTCAGTGGCACCGAGACCGACAGTTCCCGCCGGGCCACGTCCCAGATCTGCACTTCACCCATCCGAGCCGGGAGGCCGCCGGTTACCGCCAGCTTGCTGCCGTCCGGCGAGAACCGTACCGACTCGATCCGCTGGGACATGCCGACCAGGCGAGCGACGCGGGCGGAGCCGTCGGCCTTCATCAGCAGCACCTCGTGGAAGCCGGCCACCGCCAGCCATTGGCCGTCGGGGGAATAGTCCAGCGACACGATCACCGGCGGCCGAATGTAGATGGGCGGGTGGTCTTTGTCATACCGTTGCCGGGCGCTGGCCGGCGTGTCGTCCACGGCACCCTCGGCGATCCAACGCCGGATCAAGTCAATCTCTGCCGCCGCCAGGGGCTGAGCGTCTTTGGGCATTTCCGCCTGGCCGCCGACCGGCGTGATGTAGTCCACCAGCAGGCTCTCCTCCGGCTCGCCCGCCACAATCGCCGCCTCACCCGACTCACCCCCGCCCGCCAGGCGGTCGAAGTCGGTCATCACATAGTCCCCCTTGGCCTTGGCCGGCTGGTGACAGCCGTGGCAGTTGGCCTGCAGGATGGGCCGCACCTGGCGGGTATAGCTGACCTTCCCCGCCTCCTCCCCCTCGGCAGCGCCCGCCCAGCAGGGCGCGACCCACAACAGGACGGCGGCCAGGAAGGGGCGGAGCCCAGCGAAACGGGGGAAAGAATCGAGCCGAGAGGGGCAAGTGAAGATCTTCATGGATCGTGACCCAACTGGGGTACTAGGAGACGGCCGCGGAGACGGCCGCAGGGAGGCGGGAAGGCAATCGGTGAGCCCCTTTATTTCTAATCGAAATTGCCGCAAAAAACAACCATTTTTTCTNNCTTTGCGGCTTTCTCTCGAAATTCATCTTGCCTGACAGGCGACCGTGGGTGGTCCGACGGTCGCCGGGGCGACGTTGTTCCATCCACCCGGCAAGCGCGCTGGTCCGCACCACGCCGCACTCGTCTTGTACTCGCTTGCCTTGCGCTGGTGACGCACGGCCGAACCTGGCCAGCGACTTGGTCTGCGAGCCTGGCGTGCCTTGGTCAATCCCATCGCAACGCGACATGCTGCATCAACTCAAAAACCAGGGACAGCGCCGGCGCTGCGGTATCGATCGAACAGCCGGCGGGGATTCCGTGGGCGTCGGGATCGGATAGGATAGAAGACTTGTCCCCCCACGTTGCTGCGGGCGGGCAACACCGTCCTCTCCCGTAAGTCTGCGATAAGCGACTCAGACGGCTGACCATGAATACCGCTCGGCCTCGCATCGTCGTCCTGGACGGCTACACGCTGAACCCGGGTGACCTCAGCTGGGAACCGCTGGAGGCCTTAGGGGACTGCGTGATCCACGATCGTTCCCTCGCCCCGCAGATTGTCCCCCGTGCGGCGAACGCCCCGCTGGTACTGACCAACAAGACGCCCCTGACCGCCGACACGATCGATCAGCTGCCCCACCTGCAATACGTCGGCGTACTGGCAACCGGCTATGACATTGTGGACGTTTCTGCCGCGCAGCGTCGATCGATCGTCGTCAGCAACGTCCCGGCGTACGGCACGCGGTCTGTCGCCCAAATGGTGTTTGCTCACCTGCTCAACCTGACCCAGCACGTTGGCGACCATGCCGCGGCGGTACGGGGGGGTCGCTGGAGCGATGCGGACGACTGGTGTTTCTGGCAATTTCCGTTGGTCGAACTGGAGGGGCTGACGATGGGAA
>WVZU01000156.1 GCA_011772275.1 Planctomycetales bacterium
TGCGGAAGATCCTTTTCCGCAAGCCAAACAGATCGCGTTACGCGTCTTTGGCCTTGGTCACATCTTGCTGAGCATCCTGCGGGCTGACATCTTCCGCGGCCCGATCCTCAGCCACATCCTCAGGTCCCTCCTCCCCGGCGGCCGCCTGCGGGACTGCTTCGGCCGTATCGGCCGCTTCCGAGTCCGGTTGGGGTTCGTCTACAAAGCGGGGCGCTTCGCTGCGGGGTGCGGAGATTCGATCCCGGACACCGACAAATTCCAGGATCGCCTGCTGGCCCGCGTCGCCCAGTCGCGGCTTGGCCAAACGCATGATCCGCGTGTAGCCGCCTGGTCGGTCTTCGAAACGCGGAGCGACATCGTCGAAGAGGATCCGGACCGCTTCTTTGTTGCCCAGCAACTTGATCGCTCGACGCCGAGCCGCCAGGACGGGTGCCACCGCCTGGTTCCACTCCTGCCAGGCGTCACTCTGCCGCCAGTCGCGCCACTGATCGCTTTGCGGTTCCGCATCCGGCAGGAGGTCATCGGCACGACGCTGGTCGTCGAGTGTGCGTCGAGCAATGGTGATGCAGCGTTCCACGAACGGTCGCACTTCCTTCGCCTTGGCCAGGGTCGTGACGATCCGGCCTTTGACTTTGGCCGCGTTATCGTCGTCGGTTTCCCGTTCGGAGAGCAGGAGGTTACAGGCCAGGCTGCGCAAGAGGGCCCGCTGGTGCTTGGGATTCCTTCCCAGTTTTCTGCCTCGTCGTCGGTGTCGCATGGCGCTGGTTTTCTGGGTTTAAATTGTGGGGGGCGAGCTCTGCTGCGACGCTCGCGAGCCCAGTTGCAGGCCCAATTCTGTCAATTTTTCCCGCACCTCGCTCAGCGTGGTATCCCCGAAATTCCGGACCTCCATCAAGTCCTCTTCGGCCCGCGACACAAGATCCCGCACGGTATGGATGTTTTCCGATTCCAAACAGTTGCTGGCCCGCACCGACAACTTCAATTCGGCAAGGCTCATATTCAGCTTTCTCTCTAGCGGCGAGTCGCCACTTTCGATGATGCTCCGCAGTTTCCCATGAACCTGGGAACCCAATTCGCTGTATTGAACGAAGGGGTTGAGATGCTTGCGAAGGATCTTGGCGGCTTCCACCAGGGCCAGTTCGGGATGAATACTCCCGTTGGTGTAGACCTCCATGGTCAGTTTGTCGTAGTTCGTTTTCTGTCCAACGCGTGTGGCTTCGACGTCGTAACGGACACGGACCACGGGGCTGAAGACGGCGTCGATGGGAATGATGCCAATTTCCTGTTCCCGTTCGGTATGTTCCGACGCTGGCACGTACCCGCGGCCGTTTTCCACGACCATCTCCATGACGAATTCATTATCGCTGGTCAACGTGGCCAACACGTGTTCCTTGTTGATCACCTCGACGTTGCCATCGGTCTGGATATCCGCGCCGGTCACGGGCCCTGCCACGTTTTTTTCCACGCGAATGACTTTCGTCGTCTCACTGTGGTTCTTGACGACCAGGGATTTGACATTCAGCACGACATCGGTGACATCTTCCATGACACCTTCGATGGTCGTGAATTCATGCTGAGCCCCCTGGACGCGCAGCTGCGTGATGGCGCTGCCTTCCAGGCTGGACAGCAAAATCCGCCTCAGCGAATTGCCGATCGTCATCCCAAATCCACGCTCGAAAGGTTCGACCACGAACTTTCCGTAGGTATCGCTGAGGGTCCCGGGAACACAGCGAACCTGATTCGGAAGTTCCAATCCGCGCCAACGTATATGCATAGTTTCCCCCGCTGTTTGTTACTTTGAGCAAAGCTCGATAATCAATTGTGCCTGGATCGGAATCGAAACGTCCGTCCCTTCGGGCAGCCGGTTCACGCGTCCGGAGGGAATCGGCCCCTCGACGAGGGTCAGAAAATCGGGCACCTCCGGCGTATTTTCGGCCAGGTTGGCAAGCACCACCTGCAGGCTCTTCTTCCGGTTTTTCACATGAATCACGTCCCCGGCTCGTGTCTGATAACTGGGAACGTCCACGCGGCCTCCGTTGACCGTAATGTGCCCATGGTTGATCAGCTGCCGGGCCTGGTTGCGGCTGAGCCCAAAGCCCAGGCGATGAACCACATTGTCCAATCGTCGTTCCAGCAAGGTCATCAGCACATCGCCCGTATTCCCCCTGGCCCGGCTGGCCCGATCGAAGTAGCCGCGAAACTGCCGTTCCAAGACCCCGTAGTAATGCTTGACTTTCTGCTTTTCCCTCAAATGGACACCGTAATCGGTCAACTTGCCGCGGCGGAACTGGTGCATACCCGGCGGCGCGTCTCGGCGTTCGAAAGCGCATTTGGGCGTTTCGCAACGCGAACCTTTCAGAAACAGCTTGATGCCGTCGCGACGGCAGAGTCGGCAGACCGGGCCAGNNGGGGGGGGTGGGTGGGGTAATAAAGGGTGCAGGATTTCCGCAAATCATGTTGTCCGGCGGCAGATCGAGAGCGGATCAGACGCGGCGTTTTTTTCTGGGCCGGCAACCGTTATGCGGCATGGGGGTAACATCTTCAATCGACTTGATACGCAAGCCGGCGGATTGCAGGGCCGTAATCGCGCTCTCTCGACCGCTGCCCGGTCCGTTGACTTTCACATCCACGTCCTTCACGCCAAACTTCATCGCTTTTTCGGCCGCCTGCTGGGAAGCACATTGGCCGGCAAAGGGCGTGCTCTTGCGGCTGCCCTTGAAGCCGCATGTGCCGGCACTGGCCCAGCACAGCGTGTCGCCCTTGGTGTCGGTCACCACGACGATTGTATTGTTGAATGTCGCACGGATATGGACCACGCCCACCGTCACGTTGCGTCGCGCTTTGCGTTTTTTGGTTTTTGCCATCATTCGCTCTGGATTTCGCAGACCCGCCTAGCGTAAATCTTTAACACCCTTTTTGCCAGCGACCGTCTTGCGGGGACCTTTGCGGGTCCGCGCATTGGTCCGCGTCCGCTGGCCGCGGACCGGTAAGCCGCGGCGATGACGCAAGCCGCGATAACAGCCGATGTCGCGCAGACGGGTGATGTTCTGGTTGACCTGCCGCCGCAGCTGGCCTTCCACGATATAATCTTTGTCCAGCAGCGCGGCCAGCCGAGCGACTTCGTCTTCGTGCAAGTCAGCAGCGCGGGTCTGCTGGGCAATACCCGCCTTGTGACACAGCTCACGAGCACTCTGCGGACCGACGCCGTACAGATACGTCAGCGCGACCACGGCAGGTCGATCATTCGGAATGTCAACACCCAACAAACGCGGCATACAAATTCGCCTTTCCAATTAGCCTGGCAACATCCCGCTGCCGTTTTCCCACGGCTGCGGCGATCGCCCGATGTGTTTCGTCTTCTGAAAAACGGCCGAACAGCGTGTCCAACCGCACCCACCAGGCCGCCCGCCACTGTTTCTTCAATCCCTATCCCTCGCGCTGCATCCCTCGCGCTCAACCTTGACGCTGCTTGTGGCGCGGATTGCTGCACACCACGTACACAACGCCTCGGCGACGAACCACCTTGCACTTATCGCAAATCCGCTTGACGCTGGCGCGGACCTTCATGGCACAGGCTTCCTAAACCGGTGTCGGTGTAAACGACTAAATATAGAGCGTGGGCCACTTTGGGATCAAGTCCCTCCTGGCGGACCCGACCGCCCCCGGTCCCGCCCCAGGGTATGACCGGGGCCCTGGGGGTTCTTTCCCCGCGTGGGGCCCTAGAGCGGCCCGGGGGGAGGATGGGGGCCAAGCGTGCGGCCTGCCCCGCCCAGAACCCGCCCAGCCCCCTGACCAGGCGGCCGGCGAACGGATCGGATCGCCGGCAGGAGGCCCACCTGGCGGACCGGCTGGCAGACTGGCCCGGCAGAGCCCGCTGCCGCTGGCCAGGAGACCCGTCCTTGAACTAGGCTGTCCTGCGATCGATGCTGACCCCGGATTGCTCTGCCGCCGTCTGCGGGGGGAGGACCAAGTCTTTGCCGGGCCGCGAAGTTCGTCAGAAGTCCAGGCCAGCGACCCCC
The DNA here is from genome assembly GCA_011772275.1 of Planctomycetales bacterium. Taxonomy (GTDB): domain Bacteria; phylum Planctomycetota; class Planctomycetia; order Pirellulales; family UBA7805; genus CS4-C045. Next base: position 4,020 of record WVZU01000156.1, read on the forward strand.
ACCCTTTCCGGCAGCTGACCAGGGGTGATCTTTCATGTCCCGCTCAACCCCAACCACCGTGCCTCAACCCTCGATCCACCAATACGCCCGCACCAAGATCGTGGCGACCGTCGGTCCCGCCTGCCAAGACCCGGACGTGCTGCACAAGCTGGTCCTGGCCGGCACCGACGTGTTTCGCCTGAACATGGCTCACGGCAACCAGGCTCAGCACGATCAGGCCGTGCAGGCCGTGCGCCAGATCGATCGCCGCCTGGATCATCCGCTGGGGATTCTGGTCGACCTGGCGGGCCCCAAGATCCGGCTGGGCGAACTGCCGGGCGGGACGTTCACCTGCCAGCAGAACAGCAAAATCCGCTTCGTGCGGGGCGACACGTTTCGGCCGCCCAACCAGCTGGTCACCAATTACGAACGGCTGGTCGACGAACTGGACGAGGGGGACCGGGTCGTCTTGGCCGACGCGACGGTGGAACTGGTCGTTGAATCGTGTCAGCGGGATTACGCCGAATGCCGGGTCGTGCAAGCGGGGCAAGTCGGCAGTCGGCAGGGCGTGAACCTGCCGGGCGTGCGGCTTAGCGTCCCCCCCATGGACGACGAGGACCGCCGAGCAGCCCGCTGGGCGGCGGCCCGCGAGGCCGATTTTATCAGCCTCAGCTTCGTGCGATCCCCCCACGACCTGATCGAATTGAAGCAATTGCTGCAAGATCTGGGCAGCAACGCGATGGTCATCGCCAAAATCGAAAAGGCCGAAGCGGTAGACAAGCTGGAGTCGATTGTCCAAGTCGCCGACGCCGTGATGGTCGCTCGGGGGGACCTGGGTGTGGAAATAGACCTTGCCACCGTTCCGGTGGTGCAGAAGCAAATCATCCAAGCGTGTAACCGCTGGAACAAACCGGTGATCGTTGCCACCCAGATGCTGGCCAGCATGCAGTCCACCCCCCACCCCACACGGGCGGAGGTCACCGACGTGGCCAACGCGATCCTGGACGGCAGCGACGCCTGTATGCTTTCGGGGGAAACCGCCGTGGGGCAGTACCCGGTCGAAAGCGTGCGGATGATGAACCGCATTGCCCTGGCGACGGAAAACCAGTTCCGGGGCCGCAATCTGCCGCAACCGGCCGACCTCACTGCGGAACAGGTCCATCCCATTACCCTGGCCGTGGTCAGCGGAGCGGCTCGTATTGCCACCCAGTTGGACGCCAGCCTGCTGGTGGTCGCCAGCCGCAGTGGCGCAACCGCTTTGACGCTCTCCAAAAAACGCCCCTTCACGCCGATCATCGGGATCAGCCAGCAGCGGGACGCGTTGCGAAAGATGAACCTTTACTGGGGCATCGCGCCGATTCACACCGCGCCTTCCCACGACCTGGGGGCCTTGAAACGCTTTGTTTCCGCCTGGGGCAAAGAAAATGGCTCGCTGCAGGATGGCGACCGTGTCGTCATCGTGGCAGGCACAGGTGTGACCCCCGATATGCACAATGCCGTGGAGGTGCACCAGGTGTAGGGTGCCTGGTCAGCGGAGCGGGGACAAAAAAGCCGCAAGATCGGGGGGCGAAAGGAGGGTTCGGGTGCATTACACGGATTGTAATTGTTTGCCAGCATGCGAGTATGCTTTGGCGCCGGTTAGACTCTCATATCACATGGATCACATTTTAAAAAGCAAGCCACTCCCGCTCTGAGCCCCGGCATTTATGCCGGGGCGATGATGTCCATCACCCCACCGGCGAGGCC
>WVZU01000419.1 GCA_011772275.1 Planctomycetales bacterium
TTCCCGTCCCAAACCGGTCGTCTCCAGCCTGGCAGGTCTGCGACACGCGCACTTAGTGTAGGCGAAAAGTGGCCAGGGTCGGGTGCGTTCTGCGGATAGCACCCCGGCTGCTCAAGTCCGCACGCGAAAGCGGGTGTCGTCGCCTGTTCGCTCTCGACGTCAGCAGCCGGGGTGCTTTGTATCTCGACGTCAGCAGCCGGGGTGCTTCCCACACTCCACTTTCCCCTGGCCACTTGGCACCTTGCGCCTTGCCGCTCAGGCCCGCTTCGGCCGCGGCACGCGGCGGCCTGGGGCCGATTTGCCGCGACGGCGGCGGCGCGCCGCCTTGTTGACCTCCTCCAGCGGGCGACCCACCGAATCCCGCAGCTGGCCAATCCGATCCCGCAGGGCGGCCGCCCGCTCGAAGTCCAAAGCGTCGGCGGCGTCCATCATCTCCTGCTGCAGCTCGTTAATGTACTCCTGGGTGATGTATTCCGCATCATCTTGGCGGCCCACCATGGCGTTGGCCTCGGCGTGGGCCGAGGCCGCGGCTTCAATGCCGGCATGAATCTGCTTTTGAATCGTTTCGGGCGTGATGCCGTGCTGACGGTTGTACTGTTCTTGCAGTTGGCGGCGACGAGTCGTTTCTTCGATCGCCCTTTGCATGGAATCGGTGACCTGGTCGGCGTACAGGATCACCTTTGCGTTCACATTACGAGCGGACCGGCCGATGGTCTGCATCAGGGACGTTTCGCTGCGTAGAAAACCCTCCTTGTCGGCATCCAGAATGGCGACCAGCGAGACTTCCGGCAGGTCCAGCCCTTCCCGCAGCAGGTTCACACCGACCAGTGCGTCGAACTGGCCCTGCCGCAACTGCCGTAACAATTCGACCCGCTCAAAGGCATCCAACTCGCTGTGCAGCCATTTGCAGTTGACACCTTTTTCGGCCAGGTAAGCCGCCAGGTCTTCGGCCAGCCGCTTGGTCAGCGTGGTCACCAAAACCCGCTCGCCCCTGGCAGCACGTTGTTGGATCTGGTCCAACAAGTGGGGGACCTGGCCCTGAGCGGGGCAGACTTCGATCGCCGGGTCCAAAAGACCGGTGGGACGGATCACCTGCTCTACAATCTCGCCACCCGTTTTTTCCAGTTCGTAGGGGCCCGGCGTGGCCGATACGAAGACGACCTGGTTCAGACGCCGCTCCCACTCCTCAAACTTCAGGGGCCGGTTGTCCAACGCGCACGGCAACCGAAATCCATGCTCGACCAACACCGTCTTGCGGCTGTGATCGCCAGCGTACATCGCGCGGACTTGCGGGACCGTGGCGTGCGATTCGTCCACAAACAGCAAAAAATCGTCCGGGAAGAAGTTGTACAACGTGTCGGGCGCCGAACCGGGCGGGCGACCGCTGAGCGGCCGGCTGTAGTTTTCGATGCCCGGGCAATAGCCGACCTCCTGCAGCATCTCGATGTCAAAACGCGTGCGGGCGGACAGCCGCTGGGCTTCCAGTAATTTGCCCGCGTCACGCAGCTGCTGCAGCCGCTGGTCCAGCTCCTGGCGAATTTCCGCCACCGCACGCTCAATCCGCTCTTCCGGTAACACAAAGTGCTTGCAGGGGTAAATAAAGATTTCTTCCTGGTCCGCAATCACCTCACCGCTGGTCGGATTAATGATCGACAGCTTTTCCACTTCGTCGCCCCAGAATTCGATCCGGTAAGCGAATTCCTCGTAGGAAGGCCACAGTTCCACGCAGTCGCCACGGACCCGGAAGCGGCCCGATTGGAACTCGATGTCGTTGCGTTCGTACTGGATCTCGATCAGCTTGCCCAAGGCCCGGTCGCGGTCGACTTCGGTCCCGCAGGCAAGATGCACCATCATCTCCTTGTAGTCGTCGGGCGAACCCAAGCCGTAAATGCAGGAGACGCTGGCCACAACGATCACGTCGCGACGGCTGACCAGACCACTGGTCGTCGCCAGCCGAAGGCGATCGATCTGCTGGTTAATCGAGGCGTCCTTCTCGATATAGATGTCCCGCTGCGGGATGTACGCCTCGGGCTGATAGTAGTCGTAATAGCTGACGAAATAATGAACGGCGTTGTGGGGAAAAAACTCCTTGAATTCGGCATACAGCTGAGCGGCGAGTGTCTTGTTGTGGGACAGGACCAAGGTGGGTTTCTGCACCTGTTGGATCACATTGGCCATCGTGAACGTCTTGCCAGAACCGGTAACGCCCATCAGGACCTGGTGCTGCTTCCCCTCGCCCAGGCCGCGGACCAGGGCTTCGATGGCTTGCGGCTGGTCGCCGGCCGGTTGGAACGGACTGACCAGCTGGAATGCGTGGGAAAGCATGGGACTTGCACCCTGAAGGGGAAAGGCAAAGGGCGTAAAGCCTTGCGGCCCATCCGCCGCTGGCGGCCAGCGACACCTGGGGGGGCGGCCTGGCGGCTGGCCGCCGCAGTCAGACGCTGCCGGCCA
>WVZU01000432.1:0-194 GCA_011772275.1 Planctomycetales bacterium
GGACCCCGCAAACTTGAAATGATCTGGCAACTTGCCCCGTTTACGCCAGCAGCCAAAAAACGCGCATCGCGCGAAGTCCTTCACCGATGGCAAACCGGGCAGCACGACGCCGATGACTTTATCGACGCCTGATTGTCTTTTGCGATTGAACGCGATTCGTCCGCATCCCCATGAACCATCGAAGACTTACCCGA
>WVZU01000432.1:331-2280 GCA_011772275.1 Planctomycetales bacterium
ACACCCGCAGGTCGACAGGAGAGAGGAAAGAAGAGGCTGCAGGCGAGCGGGGAAGGCAAAACCGCTCTTCTGACAGATCTCTTCTCTATTTCCTGTTCTTTCCTGCCCCTGCTCTCTCCTGCTCTCTGGCGGCCAAGTCGCCAGTGGAGGCGGCGGGAATCGAACCCGCGTCCCGTGATATTTCCGTGGCAGCTTCTACGTGTGTAGTCGATTGTTTAAGTTTCGCCCAACCCAAGCTCCAACCGACAGGATCCCAGGCTGGCTAGTCGAGAACAAGTTTAACTCAGAGCGTGCTCGACGATGACTCTGAGCGATTCGGAATTGGTGACCAGCTTTTGCTCCTCTCCGACAAAAGTGCGCAGCCGGGGACGCCTATCTCTAGGCGGCCAGTGCGAAGTTACCTTCGGCAAATAAAATTATGGTCAGCTTTTAACGTGGCCAACTGACCAACCACGACACGCCACTACCACTTCTGACTATCCGGTCGAACCCAGTTCGCCCCCGAAGTAGAGGTAGATGGAAGGTGGAAGCGGGAGGTTAAAATCTGCTCCTTCCTGCTCTTCTCACCACAAACTTCCCCCCTCAATCTGGGGCCTCCGGCTGCCGGTAGGGGAGTCAGCCGGAAGACTACCTGTCTATTATATCGGCTGCCGGCTTCCCGATAAGTGATTCAACGGAAAAACGGCTGGAGGAACAGGGTCAGGCCCAGGGGAAAGAGGCGCTCGGCGAAGGGGCCCCGGCGGCCGCGGCGGACCCACGGGATCGGGCGTGCCCCCCCGCAAAGGCCGCTCGTCAGGGGCACCGCGGCCGGCGGGCACGACCAGCGCGCCGGACGCCGTGGCCTTGGATCCTGAGGCATGGATCGGCGAGCTGCCCGTGGTGGGCGGTGGCCGGCCGCTCGATCCCTCCCAGTTGTTTCAAAGGCGGACCCGGGCGGGTTTTCCCCGTCGGGGACGGGGCCCCCGCCGCACCTTCGCGGGCCGGGAGGCCGGTGTGGCGGGGGTGGGCACGTGGAACGGATGGTCTACCTCGACGCGAATCGTCCTTTGGATCAGTTTTTCGATCGCACGCAGGCAGGCGTGTTCTTTGGCGTCGCAAAACGACACGGCAACGCCTTCCGCGCCTGCCCGGCCCGTGCGGCCGATCCGATGCACGTAGCTTTCCGGTTCCAGCGGCAGATCGTAGTTGATCACATGGGTAATCCCGTCCACGTCGATCCCGCGAGCGGCCAGATCGGTGGCGACCAGCAGACGGACGCGGCCCCGACGGAATTCGCCCAGCGTGCGGGTCCGCGCGTTCTGCGATTTGTTGCCGTGAATCGCATCCGCTCGTTGTCCCGATTGGTTCAACTGCCGGGCCACGCGATCGGCACCCCGCTTGGTGCGGGTGAAGATCAGCGCGCGGTCGATTTCCGAAGTTTTCAACAGCCGCTGCAAGAGTTCCCGTTTGTCCGCCTGCTGGACAAACAGCACGCGCTGTGCGATCCGCTCGACCGTCGCGGACTGGGGAGACACCTCCACGCGGACAGGGTTCGTCAACAGCCCGGCCGCCAGCTGTGCCACGCGTGGCGGCAAGGTGGCGGAAAAGAAGAGCGAATGACGTTGGCGGGGCAGCTGGGCCACAATCCGCTTCAGATCGGGCAAAAAGCCCAGGTCAAGCATCCGATCGGCTTCGTCCAGGACAAAAGTTTCCAAGCCGTGCAAATTCACGTGGCCTTGCTGCATGAGATCCAGCAGCCGGCCTGGTGTCGCGATCACAATCTGCACGCCGCGGTTCAGGGCGCGAACCTGCGCATGTTGATTGACGCCGCCGAAGACAACCGCCTGACGAAATTTGAGATAGCGACCGTAGGTTTGAAAGCTCTCGCCAATCTGAGCCGCCAGCTCGCGAGTTGGCGATAGCACCAGCACGCGCGGCAGGCGGGCAACAGCCGCTCGACGCTCGCTATC
>WVZU01000192.1:0-2011 GCA_011772275.1 Planctomycetales bacterium
GATCGGGCAGGTGCGCCAGCACCGGGACGGAGATCCGTACAGACCGAGCTCCGCCCTGTGAAACCGTAACGGTTCTCATGCTTCCGTTATCGGTATCGACTTTAGGCAACTTGAACGGCCCGAACTGCTGGCACCGCCGGCACCCGCAGGCGTCCGCCGCTGACGGACCAGCCCACCTCCCCCCGCCCCCGCTGCCATTGGCACGCTCGGCAAAAATCGACAGAATTGGCGGCTCGGCTCGCATGGCGCATAATGCATACTTAATGCATAAATATCTTTTGATGCCTGGACGGGGACTGCATGGCTAGCGTGCTGGAAAGAACGACCGGCGAGGAGATGGCGGAGATCCTCACCCAGCGGATTCTGGTCCTGGACGGCGCCATGGGCACCATGATCCAGGCTCTCCAGCTGACCGAGGCGGACATCCGCGGTCCGCGGTTCGCCACGCATCACAAGGATTTGAAGAACTTTGTCGACATTTTGAATCTCACCCGTCCGGGGGACGTGACGGAGGTTCATCGCCAGTACCTGGCGGCCGGCGCGGACATTATCGAGACCAACACGTTTGGTGCCAGTCGCGTGGGGATGATCGAATTCGAGTTACCGCCCGAGCTGGTAGGCGAGTTGAACCTGGCGGGTGCCGCTTGTGCTCGCCAGGCCGCCGACGAATTTAGCGACCGCACGCCGGACCAGCCTCGCTTTGTTGCCGGTTCGATCGGCCCCACTGGCCGCACGGCTTCGGTCAGCACGCAAGTGGACGACGCCAGTGCTCGGGGCGTGACGTATGACCAGCTGGTCGAGTCCTACTACGAGCAGGTGGCGGCGCTGGTGGAGGGCGGGGTCGACCTGCTGCTGCCGGAAACGGTGATCGACACGTTGAACCTGAAGGCCTGCCTGTTTGCGATCTCGAAGTTCTTTGACGAGGNNTGGAATGCGATTTCGCACTTCCCGCTGCTCAGCGTCGGGCTGAACTGCGCCCTGGGCCCGGAAAAATTGCGACCTCATTTGCAGGAGTTGGCCGGGATCGCCGACACGTTTATCAGCTGTCATCCCAACGCGGGCCTGCCCAACGAGATGGGACAGTACGACCTGGGCCCGCAGGAAATGGCCAAAATGGTCGGCGAGTTTGCCGACAACGGCTGGGTGAACATTGTGGGCGGTTGCTGCGGCACGACGCCCAAACATATTACGGCGATCGCGGATGCCGTTCGAAACAAACGGCCCCACGTCCGCAGCCACCCGCTCCGCCTCACGCGGCTCAGCGGCACCCAGCCGCNNGATCGGGGAACGCACCAACGTGACCGGTTCCCGCCGCTTTGCGCGGCTGATTCGGGACGAGCAGTTCGAGGAGGCTCTGGATATCGCTCGCAGCCAGGTGGCCGGGGGAGCGGCGGTGATCGATGTGAACATGGACGATGCTCTGCTGGACGGCCCTGCCGCCATGACCCGCTTTCTGAATCTCGTCTCGGGCGACCGTGACATCGACAAAGCGCCGATCATGATCGACAGCTCCAGCTGGCCGGTCATCGAAGCCGGGCTGAAATGCGTCCAGGGCAAGCCGATTGTCAATTCGATCAGTCTCAAGGAGGGTGAAGAAGAATTCTTGCGGCAGGCGCGGCTGATCCGCCGCTACGGAGCGGCCGTGGTCGTGATGGCCTTCGACGAAACAGGCCAGGCCACCGAAGTGGAAGACAAGGTGCGGATCTGCAAGCGGGCCTACGAGCTGTTGACTCGCGAGGCCGGCTTTCCGCCCGAGGACATCATCTTCGACCCCAACATTCTCACGGTGGCCACAGGGATCGAAGAACATGACAACTATGCGGTGAACTTCATCCAGGCGATCCCGCGGATCAAAGAGGAATGCCCCGGCGTTAAGATTTCGGGCGGGGTCAGCAATATCTCCTTCTCGCTGCGGGGCAACGACGTGGTCCGCGAAGCGATGCACGCCGCGTTCCTCTACCACGCCATCCGCGCCGGCCTGGACATGGGCATCGTCAACGCCGGACAGCTG
>WVZU01000192.1:2021-4030 GCA_011772275.1 Planctomycetales bacterium
ATGTGCTGCTGAACCGCCGTCGGGATGCGACCGAACGGTTGATTGAGTATGCCGAACAGATCAAGGACAAAACGGGCAAGGTGCGGCGGACCGAAGACCTGGCCTGGCGAGAAGAATCGGTGGCGCAACGTCTGGCCCACGCCCTGATCAAGGGGATCGACAAATACATCGTGGACGATGTGGAAGAAGCCCGCCAGCAGGCGGAGCGTTGTCTGGAGATTATCGAAGGCCCCCTGATGGACGGCATGAACATCGTGGGCGACCTGTTCGGCGCGGGGAAGATGTTTCTGCCGCAGGTGGTCAAGTCCGCGCGGGTCATGAAAAAAGCCGTGGCCTACCTGGAACCGTTCATGGAACAGGAACGGATCGCAGACGGGTTGGAAGACCAGCCGGCGCGGGGCAAGATTCTGATGGCCACCGTCCGCGGCGATGTCCACGACATTGGCAAAAATATTGTGGGCGTCGTGCTGGGCTGCAANNTCCCCTGCGAAAAGATCCTGGAGACCGCCGCCGCCGAACAAGTCGACATGATCGGCCTCTCGGGGCTGATTACCCCCAGCCTGGAAGAGATGGTCCACGTCGCCAAGGAGATGCAGCGGCGGGGACTGTCGATTCCGCTGCTGATCGGGGGGGCCACGACCAGCGCCAAGCACACGGCCGTCAAGATCGCTCCGCAATACGACCAAACCACGCTCCACGTCCTGGACGCGTCCCGCAGCGTGGGGGTGGTCGAGCAATTGATGAATCCGGCGTCCCGGGAGAAGCTGGATCGCGAAAACCGGGATCAACAACAACAGCAACGGGAATCGTTTGCCAAACGGCAGACAGCGGCCGTCGTCTCCTACGCCGACGCCTGCGCCCAGCCGTTTGCCACCGATTGGGAGGCGATCCCGATCGACCAGCCCGAGTTCCTGGGCACCAAGGTATTGGCCAATTACCCGCTGGACCAGCTGGTGCCTTACATCGACTGGTCGCCTTTCTTTCTGACCTGGGAGCTGAAGGGCAAGTATCCGGCGATCCTGGAGGACGCGAAACTGGGCGAAGCGGCCCGCAAGCTGTACGAAGACGCCCGAGCGATGTTGGACGACCTGGTGGCCCACCAGCGGCTGACCGCCAACGGCGTGTACGCTTTCTGGCCAGCCAACTCGACCGGCGATGATATCGTGGTCTTTCGCGACGACGACCGCACCACCGAGCTGGCCAGGTTTCACACGCTGAGGCAGCAGTGGCAACGTGTGGGCCAAAAGGAATTCCGGGCCCTGGCCGATTACATCGCCCCGCTGGAGTCGGGCCGCAAAGACTACCTGGGCGGCTTTGCCGTCACCGCGGGGATCGGCTGTGACCAGCTGTGTGCCGAATTCGACGCGGCTCACGACGACTACCACTCCATCCTGGCCAAATCGCTGGCCGACCGGCTGGCCGAGGCCTTTGCCGAGTACCTGCACGCCCAGGTGCGCCGCCAGTGGGGCTACGGCCGAGACGAAGATTGGACGAACGACCAGCTGATTGAGGAAAAGTACCGCGGCATCCGCCCCGCCCCCGGCTATCCGGCGCAACCCGATCACACCGAAAAACGCACCCTTTTTCACCTGCTGGACGCCGAACAGACAACCGGCATCACCTTGACCGAGACCTGCGCCATGCACCCCGCCGCCAGCGTCTCCGGCCTCTATTTCGCTCACCCCCACGCNNCGCGACCAGATCGAATCGTACGCGGCCCGTAAAGGGATGTCGGTCGCCGAAGTCGAACGCTGGCTGGCCCCCTACCTGGCCTACGAACCGACGTAACAGGCAACCATGGGAACTCAATCCAGGGAATGTCGAAGATCGAACACCGAATGTGGAATGATGAAGGGAAGAACGCGCGGTGCCGCCGGATGTTAGGGGCTGCGGGTCAAAGTGTGCCGATCACCGGTGATTGTTTGCCCTTCGACATTCGATATTCGTTATTCGATATTCGTAACACTTTAGCGGATTGCAGCACACCAAAGGGTGCCACCACAGGTTGT
>WVZU01000192.1:4133-4383 GCA_011772275.1 Planctomycetales bacterium
CACGTGGTCGCTGCCATCGGCTAAGGTGTTACAAAAAGTTATGAGCGTCCATCAGCGTTGATGAGCGGTTTAGTTGCTTTCATCGCCGCCGACGGCTGTGACCCAAGGGGAACCGCTAATCCTCGCTGAGAGGCGCTAATCAAAAAATAAAAAATTTGTAACCCTTTAGCGGATTGCAGCACACCAAAGGGTGCCACCACAGGTTGTGAACAGAAGGGAACTGAGAAAACAGAGCTCTGTTTTCTCGGTA
>WVZU01000208.1 GCA_011772275.1 Planctomycetales bacterium
TGCACAGTAATCCTCTGCGATCCAGTAGGGGATCTCCCTGCCGATGGAATGGAATCCGAACTTCCAGAGCCTAACCAGAAAATTGTCTGCACCGGCTATCGCCAGAATGGCCATGCCGGGGGAACGCAGGATCTTTGGCAACAGCTCGGTCATCTCCGCCGCGCTGTGGACGTAATACGCGGAATGATTTGCCAGCACAAAGTCATACCCGCCCGCAGACAGCGTCTCTGGCGAAGCATGACGCGGTATCGTGGCAGATGTGTACCGGGACAATCGCTCGACGGCCTGGCCAAGATGTTTAGACACCGGTTCCAGCAGGCTCAGCTGCAACTGTTGGGCAGGAAATGCCAGCTCGTCCAGCAGGCTCTCGCTGAACTCGCCGGAACCGCAGCCAAAGTCCAGCCACGAGGTCTCGGACGCTGCTGAAAACCGCTGTCGCAACTCCTTCAACAGCTCGGCCCGGTCCCCCTGGGCCTCGGTGGCAGACTTCATGAAAAAGGCATAGTCGTCTTCGATCGGCCCAAAGTCCTTTAGTGACACCGTGTTCTCCCTTTTCTCACCCCGCGCTTCCGAAACTGCGTCCCGCTGGTCGTGACAGCATCGGTCCCCCAGGGGGACCAAAAAAGCCGGGACCAAAAAAGCACAGGCATGATCGCTGCAGTGGAACCGAAAAAACTGAACAAGAAAACCCAAAAAGAGCGTCATACCTTACCCGATTGCAGGAGAGGCAAGAACACCGCGGTTTTAATTTCTCGCCAGACACGCCTCGCATTCCCTCTTCCCCCCAGCGATGCCGAGCGTGCCATCCAGTGTCGGCCCCGGCGAGGGCATCGCTGGGGGGGGAGAAACGACCAAAAAAGGGCAGGCATCGTCTGGCCCCTCCGACGCACCGGCTCGACGCGACACCATTACCGGATGGGGTCTCAAAAGAGGGCACCCCCGCAGATCGGGGCAACGCCGGGCCGCTGCCCCCCCACGCCCAGAAAGTTCGGAACCGCCGCCGCCTTCCAGGCATTCTGGGATGCTCCTTGCCACGAACGCATAGGCATGCTTTTATCTAATTCCGGCGATCATGCCCGTCCTTTTTCGGTTCTTTCGTGCCGCCGGCACGCCGCCGCGGCTACGGATCGAGCTGACGAAGGGTAACGTTGCGAAAATCGATTGGCTTGCCGTGGTTCTGCAGCGAGATGTAGCCCTGGGTTGGCTTGTCCTTGATCTGCGGGTCGGTCGATTGGTCGACGTCTTGTACGACCTTCCCGTTGAGCGTAATCCGCATGTGTGGCCCTCGGCAGGTGACTTCCAGCTGGTTCCATTCCCCGGCCGGCCGCGTGGGGTTTTCCTTGGCTGCCAGGTAGCGGTAGAGCGCCATGCTGCTGTGGTCGTCCGGTTTGCGGCCGGCGTCGTCAAGGATTTGTAGTTCGTAGCCGGCAAACGATGGCCGGGTCTTGAGCGAGCCGGTGAATACGACGCCGCGGATGCCGATGCCGCTGTTACAACCCCGGGACATGCGGTATTCCAGTGACAGAACGAAGTCCGCCAGCAGCTTGTCGTAGCGAAGAAACCCGTACCCACCGCCGGCACAGTGTACCAGGCCGTCGTTGATCGACCAGGCGGCCGTCTGTTTGGCTCGGGCCGGTGGTGCGGCATCCACAACCCACCCGTCCAGCGTCCCAGAGGCAAACAGGTCGACGGCCATGTCTTCCGCGGCACCCACACGAGCCGCCAAGGCGACCGCGAAGATCCAGAGCAACCCTTGACGCAGAGTGATGCGGCGACCAGGCATGATGAGGCTCCAAACGCGCTGAGCGGGGGTCAGGTCCGTGTCTTGAGTTCTGGCGGGCCGTGCCTCTCGCACCGCGAGACACCGAGGCCGCCGTGAGGGGGTTGAGAGTCTTTTTTCGTGATGCCGTGGGCATCCGGTTTACCCCACGCCCCCGCGGTCATCGGCAGCTGGAGGTTATCGTAGGATAAAAGAAGTCACGAAAAAAGACTCCCGACCTCGGTTGCTTATTCAAAATATGCGGATTTTGAACAGGAGCAAACAGAGTCAACAGAGGACATGACCATTTTCTGCTTGCTCGGTTGTGTCATGTTCAAAAAATGCCCGCTCGTATTACGGACGTTGATGGTTTGCAGTGCAAAGAACAAGGGGATAGGCAAGGCAATCGCAACCGCCGCCAGCCAAGCACCCCGGCTGCTCGAGGCCAGCCCCAGGTGGAAACGCCATCTGTTCGCGCCAAGATAGGATTCAGCAGCCGGGGTGCTGATAACCACCGCCAGCTGCCAAGCACCCCGGCTGCTCGAGGCCGACCCCGGAACGACAACGGAACAACCCAGGGCGGCCTACGGCCGCAACCAAAATATGCGGATTTTGAACAGGAGCAAACCGAGTCAACGGAGGCCATGACCATGCGCTGTTTGCTTGGTTGTCTCGCGTTCAAAAAATCCGCGCAGCACGCGCAGACTTTGATGGTTTGCAGTACGAAGGGAGAAAAGCGAAAAAAACCTGGGGCCCCAAAGGCTGTAGCCGGCTTGGATGACGCCGGTCCTTCGCCTTTTTGGGGCAAGTATTTTCACCGGATGGGGCGGCGGTGGAAGAGCAAAGTCTGGACGCAACCGAGTGGGTGGCGGGGCGTTGTCGAGCGTTTACGAAAACGGGTTGCGTCTGGCCTGGCGGCGGATGCGTTTTGCCGATCGGCTTGGGGCCCTAGACGTTCTTCAGGCTGGGTATTTCAAAGC
>WVZU01000386.1 GCA_011772275.1 Planctomycetales bacterium
AGGGGACAGGTACATATTTACCGTTTCTTGGGCCGGCCGCGCGGGCGGGTCGTGAATTCCAGGCCCAATCTCTTGGCCGTTTTGTGCGTCCAGTCCGGGGAACCGAACGGGGTTCCTCGATTCGCGCTGCGACGCAGCGCCTGCAGTTCTGCTTCCGTCTCTGGCCGATGGACATATTCACCCCAGTTGCGCGGCCTGGGCACCGGCCAGGGGGAAAGCAAACGGCGGTGCTGTGCCGACCCAAACTTGCGGATCCACAAGCTTGACCACTTCCAATCCTCGGCCTTGCGGACCAGGTTCGCTCGCAGGGCGTTGCGTTCTACATAGCGAACAACTTTCAAAAAGTGCTCGTCCGTTTCGATGGGAAACGACTTGTACCGCCCCTGGTAGAGGTGTCCAAAGCCAACCTGTTTTTTGTGCTGCTTCCACCGCGCTGAGTGCGTGACGGTCAGCCGCTGCATGAACGCCCCCAGGTCTCCATCATGCTCTGGCCACATCACAAAATGCCAGTGATTGGGCATCACACAGTAGGCGCAGATCCGCAAGGGGGACTTTTCCAGCGTTTCGGCAATAACGTTCTCGAACGCCAGGTAATCGTCGTCGTCAAAGAAGAGCTGCTGACGGCCGACACCACGATTGATGACGTGGAAAGGCATTCCTCCGGGAGCGACTCGTGCAGAACGGGGCATCCTCAGAAGATAAACGATCGCCCCCGGATGTCAATAATTGTACCTGTCCCAGTTTTTGCGCACACCCTCTTGAAGCGGCCGCACTGCCCGAAAAACGGGCATTCGGCAGGCCGCAGCCACGCAAAACAGGCGCCCCGAAAAGAGAGGCTCGGTCAGATGATGAAGGAAACGAACAGGACGAAAAGAAGGAGGAGGGGGTAGACGATCCGCGAGCCACGGTCGGTACGTTCCGCCAGTTCCTTGCGCTGGTGCCGGATCAGGACGGTATTCGTGACGGTTTGCAGCAGGCCTGCAAATACCGTGAGCGTTGCCAGCAGGATGAAGCGATCCATTCGCGTGATGTAGGAAACGCGCGGTAAGAGCACCGTGATCGCGAAGAGGTACGCCACGAGGGTCAGAAATGCCGAGGTCGAGATGCCGATATTCGTGCCTGTCTGCTCGGGATCAATCCACCGCGGCAGCCAGCTCATGGCGACGATCAGGCAGAGCGGAATGATGACTTTCAGAACATAGTAGGTGGGCTGACGCGAGATCTGGAGCTTCATCTCATAGCCGGCGACCCCTAATTTCTCTCCGGCAGGATAGTAAGGGGACGGTGCGGCGCTCCACGCCAGGACATCAAAATCTGGCAAAGAAAAAGTTTTAGCGATCGCAGATGAACGGCCGGTTTCGTTTTCCAGGGGGACCATGGTGACATCTTCTTCCTTCAGCCCGGCGGCGACGATTTGGATCGACAACTCCTGCTGGTCGAAAGGAAAGTCGCGTAATTTTAGAGGCTGCGAAAAGCGGCCCCACACTTTTTGGCGATGGGTGACGGTGCCATCCGGCGCGATTTCTACCGATTCGGGATAGGATTTCCACGCCATTTGCTGGCTGACGATCGTCAGCCGTGGATTCCAGACATCGGTCAGTCGGCGATGGAGGGGGCCGGGGCCCTGGTGGCGCAGAAAAGGATTCTTCCAGCGGGCCTGGAAATAGACGCTGGCCGCAAAGCTCTGATCCGCCGAATTCACTTCGTCGACGTCGATCACGTAGATCAAGATTTGGACTTCGGTCGGTTCGCCCCAAATCGTGGGTCGTTCCATTTCCGGTTTGGGCTGATCGGCCAGCACCGAGGATTTGACCTCTTCGGCCGCCTCGGTTCCCGCCGGTTTGGGGGAGGGACCAGTCCCGTCTCGCCGCCAAACCAGGGGGGGCGTCCAGGTGCCGTCATAGGCCGCTGGCTGGGGCCAGTAGAGCCGCATGACCAGGTAGAAGGGTCCGGCGGGCGCGGGTAACCAGTTCGCCGCCTGCTTGTCGTCCGGGGGCTGGTGTTGAAGGTACAACGTGAACCCCCCTTCCGCGTTGCGGGTGAGGGTGGGGATCAGCGAAGAACTGACGCGGTAGCGGCGGATGGGATTTTCCACGAGCCCCTCGGTTTGCGCGTCGTACATGGTCAGCGACCAAAAGGCATGGACCGGTGGCAGATCGTTCTCCGTAAAATTGATCACGTACTGAGCGTCGCGGGCGTCGAGCGGTTTTCCCTCGGCATCGGTCAAGTAGAGCGGATAGAGGGCTTCTTCTTTGGAATTGGCGAAGCGTCCCAGCTGGGCCGCCACGGCGCGCTTCAGATAGTCGCCACCCACAACCTCGCGGCTCCCAATCACTTCGGCCACCTTCAGCTTTGCCGCGGCAGCCTGGATGGCCGCCGCGCCTGCCGCCAGCCCTCGCTGCAGAGCGGCTTGCATCGGAGGGGTCATGGCAGACGCATCAAACGGCGCATCGCCCGCAACGCCGATCCGCGTTAGCCTCGCCAGCAGTTCCTCGTCGCTGGGGTGGGGTGGGCAGAACTGCAGCAGGAATTGCAGCTGAGCGAAGAATTCCAGCCCGGGGTCCTGGGCCGGCACCGGCCGTGGGAACTCGACCTTTGTCGCCGCCGCCGGGGGCGGTTGAGCGAGAAATGAGCTGAGCGGTTGCTCGGTGTACAGGCCCTGGATGCGGCGGACATTTTCCAGGTCCTCATCCCCCTGCAATTGCGTCCGGTAAATCGCTGCCGCAAAATCCGTTTCACAACGGATGACCTGGTTGACCTTCGCGGGTACCTCGCCGTTCCAGCGCGGACCAGCAATCAAGTAATGCCCAGCCTGGTTTCCCGTGGCTCGAGAACCAATGTAAGCAAAAGTGAAGTTGTACAAATCAATCAGCTGGATGGAGTAATACCGNNCAAAAACGAATACGGCGTGTCGACATTGGGAGTGACCATTCCCCGGTCGGCGGGTGTGATCAGCTGGGTGCGGCTCCAGAGCGAATTCAAGGGCGCCTGAAATTCGTCGCTGGCTGGATCGAGCGACAAGTTGTACATCTGGCGATAGTTGGTGATGATGGGGAAGCCGTAGATGGTTGCGTCCCGCGCGATCGCCTCCGCCTCAGGGACGGTCAGCTCTTCAGACACGCAGACCCGGGGGCAGATCACCAGTATCGCCAGGAAGCACAGCAACAAAGAGGTGTGACCGAAGCGTCGCGAGCCGCGGTTTTCGGGGACACATAGATCAGGGCGAATTTGAGCGGCGATCAGCATGCGAGCTTTCCTG
>WVZU01000083.1:0-218 GCA_011772275.1 Planctomycetales bacterium
GTGTAAGGGCACCGGCTTGTGCCGCGTGGCTCGCCGAGTGGGAACCCGAAGAGTGCGATCGCCAGCGATGGATAAGAGTTCTTGACCACCTCTCCGGTTCCCCCTCCCTCTTCCCTCTTCCACCTTCTACCTTCCACCTTCTGCCCTCCACGCTCTACCTTCCCTCCCGCTCAAGCCCGCTTGGGCCGCGGCACTCGGCGGCCGGAGGCCGCTTTGCC
>WVZU01000083.1:365-9718 GCA_011772275.1 Planctomycetales bacterium
GTGTTGGACTCGACGTGAGCGGCGGCGGCCGCTTCGATCCCCGCATGGATCTGTTTGCGAATGGTCTCCGGCGTGATCCCATGCTGCCGGTTGTACGCTTCCTGCAACTGGCGGCGGCGGGTCGTTTCTTCGATGGCCCGTTGCATGGAATCGGTGACCGTGTCGGCATACAGGATCACCGTGGCGTCCACATTCCGCGCCGAACGACCGATAGTCTGCATCAGCGACGTCTCGCTCCGCAAAAAACCCTCCTTGTCGGCATCGAGGATGGCGACCAGCGAGACCTCGGGCAGGTCGAGGCCTTCCCGCAGCAGATTCACCCCCACCAGCGCGTCGAACTGGCCCTCCCGCAACTGCCGTAACAGCTCGACCCGCTCAAACGCATCCAATTCGCTGTGCAGCCATTTGCAGTTGATCCCCTTTTCCGTCAGGTAGGCCGCCAGATCCTCGGCGAGGCGCTTGGTCAGCGTGGTGACCAGCACGCGCTGGCCGGCAGCCGACCGCTGGCGAATCTGTTCCAGCAGGTGGGGGACCTGGCCCTGAGCGGGACAGACTTCGATCACCGGGTCCAGCAAGCCGGTGGGGCGGATGACCTGAGGCACAATTTCGCCCCCCGTTTGTTCCAGCTCGTAGGGGCCCGGCGTGGCCGACACGAAGATCACCTGGTTGATTCGTTGTTCCCATTCCTCAAATTTCAGCGGGCGGTTGTCCAGGGCGCAGGGCAGCCGAAATCCATGTTCCACCAACACCGTCTTGCGACTGTGGTCCCCCGCATACATCGCTCGGACCTGCGGTACCGTGGCGTGCGACTCGTCCACGAACAGGAGAAAATCCTTGGGGAAGAAATCGTATAACGTGTCGGGCGCCGAACCGGGGGGGCGACCGCTGAGCGGCCGGCTGTAGTTTTCGATCCCCGGGCAGTAGCCCACCTCCTGCAACATTTCGATATCGAAACGCGTGCGGGCGGAAAGCCGTTGAGCTTCCAACAGCTTGCCTGCCTGGCGCAGCTCTTCCAGCCGCTGATCCAGCTCCTCGCGAATCTCCCCCACCGCCTGCTCAATCCGCTCCTCCGGCAACACGAAATGCTTGCACGGATAGATAAAAAGTTCTTCTTGATCCGCGATCACTTCCCCGCTGGTCGGGTTGATGATCGACAACTTTTCCACCTCGTCTCCCCAGAACTCGATTCGATAAGCAAACTCTTCGTACGACGGCCACAGCTCGACACAGTCGCCGCGGACCCGGAAGCGGCCCGACTGGAACTCGACGTCATTTCGTTCGTACTGGATCTCGATCAACTTGCCCAAAGCCCTGTCCCGTTCGACCTCCGTGCCGCGCGTCAGATGGACCATCATCTGCCGGTAATCCTCAGGCGATCCCAGGCCGTAGATGCAGGAGACACTGGCGACCACAATCACGTCCCGGCGGCTGACCAGAGCACTGGTGGACGCCAGCCGCAAGCGATCGATCTCCTGGTTGATCGACGCGTCTTTTTCGATGTAGATGTCCCGCTGGGGAATGTACGCTTCCGGCTGGTAGTAGTCGTAATAGCTGACGAAATAGTCGACGGCGTTGTGGGGAAAAAACTCGCGGAACTCGGCATACAGCTGAGCGGCCAGCGTCTTGTTGTGGGACATCACCAGGGTGGGCTTCTGGACCTCCTGGATCACGTTGGCCATGGTGAAGGTCTTCCCCGAGCCGGTGACGCCCATCAGCACCTGGTGTTGTTTCCCTTCGGCCAGGCCGCGGACCAGCGTGTCGATCGCCTGCGGCTGATCGCCGGCGGGGGGGAAGGGACGGACCAGCTGAAAAGCGGGGACCGACATCGGTGCCGTACCAGGATCGGGAAAGGCAAGGGGCGTATAGCTTTGCGGCTTGCGGGCCAGCCTCGGCCACGACCCCTTTCCGGGACAGCGGCCTGGGGGCAGAACCTCGCAGGCCGCCCGCGGGAGGCACCGCCCAGGCTGGGGAATTCTCATTATAGCCGAAAGCCAGGGGTGCCAGCTGGTTGAACGAGCGGAAACGGATTTGCTAAGTTGTGGCGGTCGCGAGGTGACGCGAAAAGGGAAATTGGCCTGGAATCAGGGAGGTGGATGCGTTAATGTATGCCCACGCCGGGGACACCCTGGGGACAGGTAAGGCAGGGGTGTCCACTTGCCGACGTTGCCGCACAGGAGGGCGCGACGCTCGGAAACACTTAGCTCATCTGCCATCTCTTCTGTGTACCGAAATGGACTTGCGGTATGCGTGCCGATGCCACGCGGCAGGCATTCCTCGTCATTCCCGCAATCTCTTGGGAGGCCCTGACCAATGACGCTGCCCGCCACATCGCTGGAGACCACCCCGCGCGAATCCCCGCGATTTGACCTGCCTGCCCCCCACCTGGGGGTCGATCTGGTCACCCGGCTGCCCGCCGAAGAGGAGACGAAATGGGGTTGGGCTTGTCGAGCGGTCGATCCGCAGGCGGCTTATCTGCTGCCCGGCGACGATTCCCTGCCCCCCGTGGTGGGGGACGTGGCCCTGGTCGAAGTCACCGCGGTCAAGAATCACACGCGGATCGTGACCCGTGATCACCAGCGGCTGCGGATTTATGAAGGGGATCAGCTGGTAGGGGTTTTCGGTAACCGCTACGCGACAGATGCCTTCGAAGCGCAGGTCGCAGCCGGGGACCAGCTGCACCTGCTGACTTCCGCCGGCATGATCGGCACGGTCGTCAGCCGGAACCAGAAAATCCAGGCTCCCACTCAACTGCGCATGCTGGGTCATCTGGCCACGCGGGGCGGCCGACGGATCAACCTTCTAAACCATCGTCAACAGACCGCGCTCTCGCCGAACTTTACGGCCCAGGTGGTCCTGGCCGTCGGTACGGGCATGAACAGCGGCAAGACGACGACGGCTGCCAAGCTGGTCAAGGCCCTGGTGCGGCGAAAGGTGCGGGTGGCGGCCTGCAAGTTGACCGGCAGCGTCTGCCATCGGGACCTCTCGGAACTGCAAGCCGCGGGGGCTCAGGACACGCGCGACTTCAGCGATTACGGATTTCCCTCGACCTACCTCTGCCAACAGGATGACCTGGTGAACCTCTATCAGGCCATGCTGGCCGACAGCCAGGCCATCCGGCCGGACGTGGTTGTCATGGAGATCGCCGATGGAGTGTTGCAGCGGGAAACGGAATTGCTGCTGAGCGACCCGAGCGTCCAGCGTTATGTCCGGGGCGTGGTACTGGCCGCGCCCTGTTCAGCCTCCGCCTTGTTCGGCGCCGAACAAATCCGACGGCATGGTTTGGAAGTGATTGCCGTATCGGGGATCATCAGTAATTCGCCCTTGTTCATGCGTGAGTTCAGCCAACAAAGCGACCTCCCGCTGGCTTCCTCTGTGGGAGACGCCGCCGAACTGGCTCAGCTGGTCACGCGGCACTGCCACCTGGCGGCATCATGAAAATCGCACCCAGCGCCCAGCTGGTCCTGGACTACCTGCGACATCACCAAAGGTCGTTCGCCGCGGCTCTCTTCTGGCGAGGATTGTACATCCTGGTCCCCATGCAGGTCCCGATCATTACCGGGGCCGTGGTGGATGGGTTGAGCGGTAATGAGGTGTCCGCGTTCGGGATGACCTGGGCCGACCCACCGCTGATCTCCGTCATCGCGGTGGCCAGCGGAGCGCTGCTGGCCATCGCCCTCTTGTACGGGATCAGCTCCTACGGCCGGCTGATGGCGGCGGCGCGGTTGAGCCGCAATTTTGTGTTTGAGTTGCGGCGGCGAATTATTGAGCACACTTCGCGGTTGTCGATCGATCAGCACCGCCAGNNATTATTCAACACACGTCGCGATTGTCGATCGATCAGCACCGCCAGTACGGCGCGGCAGAACTGCTGGAACGCACCCTGACCGATACCCGGGGTATGCGACGGTTTCTGGACCGGGTGGTCATCCAGGCCACAGCCAACGTGCTGAGACTGGGATACCCCATGGCCATGCTGCTGGTCATCGACTGGCCCTTGGCCCTGGTCGCACTCAGCGTGCTCGTCCCCCAGTGGCTGTTCCAGAGATACCTCCAGCAGCGATTGCACCGCGCGGCTGACCAGCGACGGACGACCCAGTCCCAATTGACGAACGTGGTCAAAGAGACCTTGGACGGGATTGAGACGATCAAAACGTTGGATGCCAATACGTCTGCCGTCGCCGCGATTGCACCCTGTGCGGAAAAATTGGAACAAGATGAGTTGTATGCCAATAAGTTTACGGCTTTGTTGAGCGCCAATGTCTGGTTGCTGACCAGCGTGGGGCTGGCCCTCGTGTGGGGGCTGGGTGCGTGGCGCGTCCATACTCAGCAAATGACGCTGGGCGAACTGGTCGCCTTTGCCGGCTTCGCCGTGTTTGCTTACCAACCCTTTCGCCAGTTCAGCACGATTGTCAGCACCTACCGCCAGGGGCTGGTCAGTCTCGAGCGGATCGCTCAACTCTTGCGGGTCGAACCGGCCATTGCCGAGCGGCCGGATGCCCAGGCGTTGCAGATTCACAGCGGGCGAATCGAATTTCGTGGAGTCGATTTTGTGGCGGGCGAAACGCAGGTGCTGAGCCAGATTAACCTGAATCTTCCCGCGCGGACGCTGACGGCCGTCGTGGGCAAGAGCGGAGCGGGCAAGAGTTCCCTCCTGCGGCTGATCCCCAGGTTGTACGACCCTCAGCAAGGGGAAGTGCTGGTCGATGGCCAACCCCTGACAGGCGCCACGCTGGGCTCAGTCCGCAGCCAGATGGCCTTGGTCCCCCAGCAGCCAATCATCTTCAGCGGCACGATTCTCGATAATATCCGCCTGGGGCGACCCGACGCGACAGAGGACGAGATCGAACGGGCCTGCGTCTCCGCAGGGGCTCTGCTGTTCATCAGCCAGCTGGAAAAAGGATTCCAGACGCGGATCGGTGTGGGAGGGGACCGTCTGTCCGGAGGGCAGATCCAGCGCCTGGCGATCGCCCGCGCGTTGCTCAATTGCCCCCAAATCCTTCTGCTCGACGAACCCACCAGCGCGCTGGACAACGAGAGCGAAATGGCCCTGATCCGCAAGCTGTGCCGCCTGCGGGGGGAAATGACCATCCTCGTGGTCGCCCACCGCCCCCTGGCCGCCTGCCACGCGGACCAGATCGTCGTAATGGACCAGGGCCGCGTGGCCGATGTGGGCGAGCACGAGGACCTGCGGGCACGCTGTCGCGTCTACCGCGAACTGTTTTCACCCCACGAGTTTGTGGATGCCGCCGTCGCTTGATCGATCCCCACCCGCCCTCGCGCCCCCCCTGCGGGAGGTCGTCGGCACCTCGACCGAGGGCCGTCCGATTTACCTGGAAAGCCTGCCAGCTGCCCCCGGCGGTCCGCGGATCCTGCTGATCGGCGGACAACACGGGGACGAACCCCTGGCCCGAGCGGCGGTTAGCGGGTTTCTCCCACGCTGGCGAGCGGAAAAGATGGCCGCCGGGGTGCAACTGGCAGCCATCCCCGATCTGAATCCGGATGGCCGCGCGGCCGGCACCCGGACGAATGCCGCCGGCATCGACCTGAATCGTGACCATCAGCGGCTGCGGGGCGCGGAAACCCAAGCCTTGCACCAGCTGGTACGCCGCTGGCAGCCCCAACTGATCGTGGATGTGCACACCTACCCGCCGCGGCGGAAACACTTGTTACGGCAAGGTTGGACCTATGCCCACGACCTTTTCCTGGATCTGCCGAACAACCCCTCCCTCCTGCCAGGCGTGGCGGACAAACGGTTGACCACAGGCATGCAGGGCGTGCTGGACCGCCTGGGCGAAGACGGATTCTTGGCCGACCGTTATCTGCTGGTGCGTCGGTCGGGCCGCGTGCGGCACAGCACGGCCGACGCCGTCGACGCGCGAAACCATCTCGCACTCCGCTACGGCATCCCCGTGATCCTGGTCGAAGGCAAACAACCGCCGCGCCGCACAACCGAGGCGGCCGGCTGGCGGACCCAACAAGCGGTGATTCGCACGCTGCACCATATCGTCGCCTGGTCGATCGAATATCTGGGTCAGCCGAGGGACCGGACAGAGCAGGACCCGGCCCCGCGGCGGGTCGCCCTGCGGTGCCGCTACCAGCCAGCCACCGCTCCAGCCCACCTGCGGCTGGAACAAGTCGACAGCGGACAGCTGTGCGACGTGGTGCTGCCCGGCCCCTACACGCCCAGCCTCCGGCCCACCAGCTATGTCTCCTTGCCCGACGCCTACGCCGTGCCCAAGGCCCTCTCGCGGGTGGTGCAGCTGCTGGCCGCTCACGGCTGGCGGGGCCAGCCGTTGGGTCCCCAGCGGTCAGCCCCCGGGCCGGGACTCGCCCAGCAGTACCAAATCCAAAATTGCGTCCCCAGTCGACGCCCCCACCGGGCCGCCCGGCAGGTGCAGCTGGCCACCCACCCCTACCCGGGCAGCCTGGACGACTACCTGCTGTACCCGACCGCGGCTGCAGGCGGTCGCTGCCTGGCGGTCTTGCTGGAACCCCATTCCAAGTACGGCCTAGCCCGCTACGACGAATACGGCTTGTCCCTCCGCCCCGGCCAGGACTATCCCGTGCTCCGCTGGAACGCCTGACCGCTCCACCAACCACGCCCCTCCTGCCGCTTCGCTCTGACCCTCTCCCCTCACCCTCTCTGCCCCCGCCCCGGGGCCGGGGATTGCCGCTGAGCCCCCACGGGGGCTACTCAGAGCGGCGGGAGGAGTGCGGATGACGAGCGGTCGGGGGACGAATGGGGCGGGGGACGAATGGGGCGGGGGACGAATGCGGCGGGGGACGGAAAAAAGGCGGGGGGCCGGGGAGGGCCCGGTGGGCGGGATTCCTGGCGACGGCCCGCCCCCACCCCGGCAGGGCCGCCGCCGGGGGGCGGAGGGACTTGATCCCAACCCGGTCCGCCCACTATATTTACTCGTTTACACCGACACCGGTCCGGGAAGCTTGTGCCATGAAGGTCCGCGCCAGCGTCAAGCGGGTTTGCGAAAAATGCAAGATCGTTCGTCGCCGCGGCGTGGTGTACGTGGTCTGCAGTAATCCCCGTCACAAGCAGCGCCAAGGTTAAAGCGGGCTGAATTCAAGCGGGCTGAGTTGAAAGGGTGGACTCAGTCGCTCGGCCAACCCCCCCTGACAAGGTCGTGGTGACAGGAAGCGTGGCAGGGCCCTGGTCGGTGCGGTGGGACACGCTGTTCGACCTATTTTCGTCAGAGCGAGAGGCAGAGTGAGGTCTGCCAGAGCGAGGTTGAGCGGACAGGGAGAGATCGAAACGGAAAGCTGTTTTGGCGGGAATGCGTCCGGGGTACCGGAGGCGATGTTCCCGGGCGGGACAGCCCGGAAAGGTGAATGGATCTATGCCGCGTTTGTTGGGTGTCGACATTCCGAATGACCGGCCGACGGTGGTCGCATTGACGTACCTGTATGGGGTGGGTCCGCAGAGTGCACGGCAGTTGTGTCACAAGGCAGGCATTTCTCAGCAGGCACGAGCGGGTGATCTGCACGAGGACGAAGTGGCTCGGCTGGCCGCTCTGCTGGACAAGGATTACATCGTCGAAGGTCAGCTGCGGCGGCAGGTGAACCAGAACATCACGCGGCTGCGGGATATTGGCTGTTATCGCGGGCTGCGTCATCGCCGCGGCTTGCCGGTCCGCGGCCAGCGGACGCGGACCAATGCCCGTACGCGGAAGGGCCCGCGGAAGACGGTGGCGGGCAAGAAGGGCGTTAAGGATTTACGTTAATAGACGGGTAGCAGATGATGGCGAAAGCGAAGAAACGCAAGGCGCGGCGGAATGTAACGGTGGGCATCGTCCACATCCGTGCGACGTTTAACAATANNACCCCCTTTGCCGGCCAATGCGCTTCGCAACAAGCGGCCGAAAAGGCCCTGAAGTTCGGTGTCAAAGACGTGGATGTCAAAGTCAACGGTCCGGGCAGCGGGCGGGAGAGCGCGATCACGGCGCTGCAGGCGGCCGGGTTGCGGATCAAGTCGATCGAAGACGTCACCCCCATGCCCCACAACGGCTGTCGCCCCCGGAAGAAACGACGCGTATGAGCGTGTGGGCTTGGCTGGCGATCTGACGCTCGCCAACCCAGACGCTCTGCCTTTTTACCTTTAACGGATTCTGATCAGATGGCTCGTTACACTGGCCCAGTCTGCCGACTCTGCCGTCGCGACGGCACCAAGCTGTTTTTGAAAGGTTCCCGCTGCGATACGCCCAAGTGTGCGTTCGAGCGTCGCGATGTGCCGCCGGGCATGCACCAGTTCCGCCGCGGCAAGTTGACCGATTACGGGGTGCATTTGCGGGAAAAGCAGAAGGTCAAGCACTATTACGGGGTGCTGGAACGGCAGTTCCGCGGATACTACGACCGGGCCAACCGAGCGAAGGGGAATACGGGCGATGTGCTGATGACGCTGCTCGAGCGGCGACTGGATAACGTGGTGCACCGCCTGGGTTGGGGGCAGAGCCGCAAACAGGCTCGGCAGTTGATCAACCACGGACATATCACCGTCAACGGCGGCCGCGTCGACGTTCCCAGTTACCAGACGCGTGCCGGGGATGTGATTTATGTGAAAAACCGCAAAAAAAGTCTGCAGCTGGTGCTCGCCAATCTGGCCGATAACGCCCGGGAACTGCCCGAGTTTTTGACCTCCATCGAAGGGCCGATCCCGGGAGGCCGACTGAACCGGCTTCCCGAAAGCGGCGACGTGTCCATTCCGATCCAGACCCAATTAATCATCGAACTCTGCTCAAAATAAGAACAACCGGAGGAGACTATGCACATCCGCTGGCGTGGTTTGGAACTTCCGAATCAGGTGCAATGCGTGCCCGGCACCCTGTCGGATACTTACGGCACATTTGTGGTCGAGCCGTTTGAGCGGGGTTTTGGGGTGACGATCGGGAATTCGCTGAGGCGGATCTTGTTGTCCAGCCTGGAAGGCAGTGCCATTACCCAGCTGCGGATCGGGGGGGCTCAGCACGAATTCACGACCATCGAAGGCGTGGTCGAGGACGTCACGGATATTGTGCTGAACGTCAAGTCCCTGGTGGTCAAAAACCACACCGACACGACCAAAGTGATTCGCGTCGAAAAAAAGACACCCGGCCCGGTGACCGGTGCGGATGTCCAGACCGATGGCAATGTCGAAGTTGTCAACCGGGATCATGTGCTGGCCACGCTCAGCGGAGAAGTCGACTTCGTGATGGAGATGGTCGTGGAAAATGGACGTGGCTATGTGCCCGCGTCGGAACACACCGAACGGGAACAGGAGATCGGGATCATTCCCATTGATGCCGTCTTTAGTCCCGTGGTTCGCGTCCGCTGTGATGTCGAAGCCACCCGAGTCGGACAGAAAA
>WVZU01000083.1:9756-12153 GCA_011772275.1 Planctomycetales bacterium
ATATGAGTCTGGCGGAATTGAAACTTTCGGTGCGAGCCAGTAATTGCCTGGAATCCGAGAATATCCTCACCGTGCGGGATTTGGTCTCGCGAGCGGAAGAGGATCTAATGGAAGTCCGCAATTTCGGCGATACCACGCTCGCCGAAGTCCGTGAAAAGCTGAGCGAACTGGGGCTCAGGCTCGGCTCACGCGTCCCCCAAGGCTCGCCCCCGACCATTTAACAGCAGAAATCCACCGCCATGCGACATCGACGACGAGGCCGGAAACTGGGAAGGAATCCCAAACACCAACGGGCGCTGGTCCGGAGCCTGGCCTGCAACCTGCTGCTTTCCGAACGGGACACGGACGACGATAACGCGGCGAAAGTCAAAGGCCGGATCGTCACGACCTTGGCCAAGGCCAAGGAAGTCCGGCCGTTTGTCGAACGGTGCATCACCATCGCAAGGCGGACTTTGGACGATCAGCGGCGAGCCGATGGGCTGCTGCCCGATGCCGAACCCCAGACCGATCAGTGGCGCAGCTGGCGGCAGAGCGAGGGGTGGCACGAGTGGAATCAGGCCGTGGCCCCCGTGCTGGCGGCGCGGCGTCGAGCGATCAAGTTGCTGGGCAACAAGGAAGCGGTGCGGATCCTCTTCGACGACGTCGCACCCCGCTTCGAGGACCGTCCAGGGGGGTACACGCGGATCCTGCGGCTGGCCCAGCCGCGGCTGGGCGACGGGGGACCCCAAGCCATTCTCGAATTCGTGGGGGTCCGTGACCGGATCTCGACCCCCCGCAGCGAAGCACCCCGGTTTGAGGACGAACCGGGGCCCCCGCCCGCCGAAGCAGCGGTAACCGAGCAGGATGTGGCGAGCGAGGATGTGGCGAGCGAGGATGTGGCGAGCGAGGATGTGGCGAGCGAGGATGT
Source organism: Planctomycetales bacterium (assembly GCA_011772275.1). Classification (GTDB taxonomy): domain Bacteria; phylum Planctomycetota; class Planctomycetia; order Pirellulales; family UBA7805; genus CS4-C045. The sequence goes on from WVZU01000083.1 coordinate 10,664, forward strand.
GGGGGGGGATGTCGCCGAGCCCAAGGCGACGGAAGCGAAGGACGAGTAACCCGATGGCTTTGGGGCGAGCGGAAAAGGAACTTCCGCATGGACTCGATCCGTAAGCGGCCCGCAAGCCCCCAGCGGCAGCCACCGGCCGGGAATGCTCCCCCCCACCCGGGTCGCCCTGGCGGTTTCGACTTTACTGAGCGGATTCGCGCCGTCTGCCAGGACATGGTCACCCGCCTGCCTCCACTGCAGCATATCGATCTGCGGCGGGTGGCGATCAGCTTCTGCCAGGCTCGAAAAGCCGTCCCCCATGGCCTGCAAGCCGCCTTGACACCCATGCGATTCGAAGGCGGTCGCACCTACACCGTGCGGCGGGGCCGGCGACTGGGAGTCCAACAGATCGTGGACCACCAGGGGGTGGAAATGCTGTATTTGCTGAGCTTCTACCTGCCGCGGTTCCAGAACCTGGTGTTCGAAGAAAAGCTGGTCACCCTCTTGCACGAACTGTGGCATATCAGCCCGCAATTTGACGGTGACCTGCGGCGGCTGCCAGGCCGCTGCTATGTGCATTCGTCCAGCGAGCAGCAGTACGACGCGGCCATGGCCCGCCTGGCCCACCAATGGCTGGCTCGGCAACCCCCACCCGAACTCTACGCCTTCCTCCACAAATCCTTCACCCAGCTGCAGCAGGAACAGGGCCCCGTGTTCGGGACCCGGATCGCGGCCCCCAAGTTGATCTGCCTGGACGAAACCTAAATCAAACCAATCAGGCTTTTCTGGGAATTTCGCAGATGGCCCTCGCCTTGAGCATGTCTTGACACGTCCACAACCCCGAAGCGGTGATCGGCAACAGCCTGGACCGCTAGCGCTGGTCGTGCTACTCCAGTCAACGGGCCCAAAAGTCAGTTGCCCCCGCTTTCCCCGCGCTCCTTCCTCCAGAGGAGGCTGGAAAGGACCACGAAGGGCACGAAGAGCACGAAGGGGGAAAAGCGAAAGGCAACAGGGGGCCCAAAAGTCAGTTGTCCCCGCTTTCCTCGCCAGGGCAGGCTGGAAAGGACCACGAAGGGCACGAAGGGGGAAACGCCAAAGGCAACACGGGGCCCAAAAGTCAGTTGTCCCCGCTTTCCCGCCGCGGAGGGTGAGGCTGTTAGCGGCTGGTCGGGGGTCTCCGCTGAGCGGACCTGTTCGTAGTTCCGCCTTTAGGCGGCTTCTGGTCTGGTCCCCGCGGGACGACTTCGGCCCCAGGGCCGGCTGGGTTGCGGGCCACCGGTGCCTGGCTCCTGTAGCCGGCCTCTTCGAGGCCGGTGCCTGCTCCTGTAGCCGGCCTCTTCGAGGCCCGTGCCTGCGAGGAAAGGGGCTAGGGGCTAGGAGTTTAGGAGGGAGAGAGGGTGAATGGGGTGCGGGTCTCGTCATGCGGGGGACGGGCAGGAGTGCCCGTCCTACAAGCATCCCCATCCCAACTCAACCGCGGAGCGGTTGCAGCGATTAGCCGGAGGTAAGCG
>WVZU01000083.1:12166-14744 GCA_011772275.1 Planctomycetales bacterium
CAAGGACAGGCAATGTATCGGAGGGTCGCTGATCTCTTGGTGAAAATGGGTTGACTGCGCAAAAAGGGTTAATTCGGTGGCGCGTGCGATATTTCGCCTGCACGCAGTGGTTTGCTGTCGCTGGGGGCGGCAGAGCGGTTGCTTTGGGGCCGTTCGTTGCTTGACGCATCGACCGCGGCCTTCTAATCTACGCCGCTCGTCCCCAGTTGCTGGAGCTGCCTGTCGTGTACTGGACCCCTGCGAAACGGACCGTCGGTTGGGCCGGTCTCCTGAGCCTGCTGGCGGTGGGCTGTGGAGGTTGCCGGGTGGTCCAGGCCGAACGGAATCAGGCGGACTCGCCGTTGGTCCCGCTGCAAAAGTCATCCCAGCAGATCGAGGTCGACGTGGTGTTTGTCCGCGTGCCGGATGCGGCCACGCGGACGGTCGAGCAGTTGTGGGAGGATGTGGACGAGCAGGCGATTGGAGCGGAACAACGGCGACGGCTGGGCAAAAACGGTTTTCGCGCAGGGGTGGTTGGCACGCAACTACCTGACCCATTGGCGGAAATCGTCAGCCAGGCCAGCAGTATTGAGGGGGACGGTTCGGTGCAGTTCGGGACGGCGGATGCGGAAGAATTGGGAGTTACCCGCCGCCGCATGTTCCTCCAGCGCGGTCAGCACGGCGAACTGGTGTCCGCGCCGGTGCAAGCGGAACTGCAGGTCTTGTACGTCAACCAGTCCGAATTGCAGGGAGACACGTTCCATGACGTTCAACCTCAATTCTCGCTCCAAGCAGAACAGACAGGCGACGGGAGGGTGGAACTGACGCTGGTCCCCGAGCTGCACTTTGGCGAGTATCGACAGCGTTACGTGCCGGGGGAGGGCATGTTCCGGCTGGACAGCAGTCGCGACAAGAAGGTGTACGAGCGGTTGCAGATTGCCGCTCCCCTCTCACCCGGCCAGGTCCTCCTCCTGGGCGCCCAGGGTGCTCGCAGCGGCAGCCTGGGCTATCAGTTCTTCACCGATACCAGCTCGACGCCCTCTGGCAGTAAACTTCTGCTGATCCGCGTCAGCGAAAACAGCTTCGGATCCATCTATGACCCGTTGGCTTCCACCCCAGCGGAATGACCAACACCGAATCCCCGGCTGGCCCTCCCGTAAACCGCACCTCGCAACCCGTCGCTCGCCATGTTTTTCCGACAAGAATTCAGTATCCGCACTTCTGGCCATCGCGACATGCACGATTTGACCGACCGCGTGGCCGGGATTGTGCAGAAATCCGAGATTCGGGACGGGATCGTGCACGTGTTTAACGTGGGCAGCACGGCTGCCGTGGGGACGATCGAATTCGAGCCCGGTCTGCAGCGGGACCTGCCGGAGGTGCTGGACCGCTTGATGCCGCCCAGCCCGGACTACGGCCACGAGCAGGCGTGGCACGACGGCAACGGCCACTCCCATCTGCAGGCGACCACGCTGGGGCCATCGTTGAGCGTGCCGGTTGCCGAGGGCCAGCTGGTGCTGGGCACCTGGCAGCAGATCTTTCACCTGGAGTGCGACATCAAGCCGCGGCAGCGGACGATCGTCGTCACGGTCCTGGGCGAGTAGGCTTTCCTGGCCCGGGCCACGCGGCAAATTTCTTCGACGGCTCAGCCAGATGGGGGTTTTGAGCCTTACGGATCGGAGCCCTTGAGCCTTACGAAAATGTGGTCCTGATTGTCTTCAATTTCATGCCAGTCATCACGGCACCGCAAATAAAGGTGGCCGTCGGCCGGCGCGGTGAAGGTGCCGTACACACCCAGCTCAAAAGGTTCCCCCAGCTGAAAATCTTTCATCAGCACCCCCATCAGGCGTCCGCGGCCATCCTGGTGACCCTTGGCGTCTACCGGTTCACCGCTGCCGGTGCTCCACTTGCCCTTCGCGCTGTAGTCGTATTTCTGGCCGGCGGTGAGCGATGCTTTGCTGGGCTGCCAACCACGGCGGGCAGAAATTTTTACGGATTTCGGTTTGGCCGCAAGTGGCAGGAAACGCGCTTCCCAATCCCAGCTGCAGAGGTCAACACGATAGCCGATATCGATGCGCTTGACAAAAAATTGATATTCAAATTCGATCTGATCGGCCCGAGCACCAAATAGCTCGGGGTAATTGATTTCTTGCCCAGTGACGATCGCCTTTCCAATCCACCGAAACCGTTTCGAATAGTTGAGGTTGTGGTTCAGCAGGTGGCACAAGGCCCAGCGTCGGGTGTAATTGGCCCAGCTGTCACCCGTAATCTGCTCTTCATTCACAATGTCAATTGCCTGGCGATGGCGATACTCCTCCCGGAAGAACTTAACCAACTGCTGCGGTGTATTAACGGCTCGACTCCCCTTCACCCAGTACTGTCCCATTTCTGCCATGCCCTCGGAGTACCAGGTGGGTCCCGTGCGGCCGAAAGTCTGTCCACAATAGGCATGCACGGCTTCATGTTGAGCGATTCCGCGGTCGGCGTAGGCATAGACGACGGCTTTGGCACCCACCAGCTTTGTGGCCTTTTCTTTTCCTGCGGTGATGGTTCGGGTCATGGTTACCGTCACGCCCTCGCGACGTTGTACCTTGGCGAC
>WVZU01000084.1:0-1736 GCA_011772275.1 Planctomycetales bacterium
CTACCCACGGTCTGGGCCAACAAGGCTCGCCTCCGAGAGGCTTTTTACAACCTGCTGTCCAACGCCGCGAAGTTCATCGACAAGAAACCGGGCCGCATCGAAATCAGTGTCAAGGAGGGGGAAGCGCGGTGGATCATTGCCATTCAAGACAACGGTCCGGGCATTCCCAGCGGCGATCTGCAGCGGATCTTTGTCCCTTTTCGTCGCTTGGCCGAGCATCGCCACAAGCCGGGCAGTGGGCTGGGGTTGTATTTCACGCTGCACCTCATCGAACGGGATGGGGGGGAGGTGTGGGCCGAGTCGCAGCCGGGGGCAGGCAGCCGCTTCTGCGTGGCTCTGCAGCGCCCCCAGTCCAACCATTCCCGCGACCCGCAGGCTTGATCGTGGTCTTGTCCGCCGGCGAGGGGCGGCGTCAGTCCCCCTCGCTGATCTCTTCCGGCGTGATGTGAAATTTTTCGATCAAGCGATACAGGCTGCGGCGGTTGACGCCCAACGACCCGGCCGCCCGCGACTTGTTCCCCTGTTCGCGCTGTAAGACCTCCACAATATGAGCCCTTTCGATCGTGGCCAGGGCCGTGTCGGTCAGTTCTGCAGCAGGGTGCTCAGCCCCCGTCGCTCGGCTAACCTCGTTCGGCAGATCGTACAGGTGAATCGTTTTGTCGTCGGCCAGGATCTGAGCACGTTCGAGGGCGTTGATTAGTTGCCGCACGTTGCCTGGCCAACGATACCGCTGCATCGCCTGCATCGCCTCGGGCTCGATCTGCCAATCGGGATCCAGGAAATGTTCGACCAGTACGGGGATGTCTTCCTGGCGGTCGCGGAGGGGGGCCAGGTTCAGGGACATGACGTTGATGCGATAGTAGAGGTCTTCGCGAAAGCGCCCCGCCTTGACCTCCTCTTCCATATCACGATTGGTGGCCGCCAGCAGCCGGACGTTCACCCGCCGCTCTTTCAACGAGCCCACCCGGCGCATGGAGCCGTCCTCCAGGACCCGCAACAGCTTGGCTTGCACCGAGACTGGCATTTCGCCAATCTCGTCGATCATCAACGTGCCGCCGTCCGCCAGTTCGAACAGTCCCTGCTTGGCACTGACGGCGCCGGTGAAGGCTCCCTTTTCGTGGCCAAACAGCTCGCTCTCCAGCAAGGTCTCGGGGAGGGCCGCGCAATTGATGACCACCATCGGCTTGTCCGCCCGCGGGCTGGCCCGATGCAGGGCCCGCGCCACCAGCTCTTTCCCAGTCCCGCTTTCCCCCTGGATCAGAATCGCCTTGTCGGTTGGTCCCACCCGTTCAATCAGGCGAAAAACCTCGGTCATCGCCGCCGAACGACCGACCATTTCGCTGGAGGGACGGCTGCGTTCCAGGACGGCCCGCAACTGTTGGTTTTCTTTTCTCAGCTGATGATGGCCGTACGCCTTCTGGATGACCGCCTCCAGCTCGGCCAGCGGAAACGGCTTTTCCAGGTAGTCGTAGGCGCCCAGCTTCATGGCCTCGACGGCCGATTCGATCGTTCCCTGGCCGGTCAGCATGATCGGCTCGACATCCGCCTGGCGGCCTTTGAATTTCTTGATCAACTCCAGGCCGGACATGCCGGGCATCAGCATGTCGATCACCGCCACGTCAAACTGCCGCCGCTGGACCAGATTCAAGGCCTCCTCGCCACTGCCCGCCTCCTCCACTCGAAAGCCCCGCCGACGAAACCGGCGGACCACCGTGCTGCGAAAATCGGCGTCGTCA
>WVZU01000084.1:1791-2061 GCA_011772275.1 Planctomycetales bacterium
CGACATGCCGTCCTCCGCCGTGCTGCCCCGGGGGCCTTCCCACCAACCCACCCCTCTGCAACGTCTATGCCACAGCGTCCACGGCGGCCTCCAGATCGCTGACCACCCCTCTCCAAGGACCTGCCTTCCCCCCCGCCGTCGATAGTAGGGTGTGCGAAATTCGCAAAATGTGCGATAACGCACGCTTGAGATCACCAACGGCCGTTTTCCCGGGTTCAGGTCAGGAGTCCGTGGCCAGGGGCGGTCGAGCGTATTATAACCGATGTCGAT
>WVZU01000084.1:2067-2817 GCA_011772275.1 Planctomycetales bacterium
AGCTCAGCTGCCACCGGGCCGACCTGCAGCGGGAAAGGCCATGCCGTGCAGGAGATGGGGGCAGGAGGGGCGGAGGGGGCGTGAGGCTTGGCCCAGCGGGGTCGCTCGCCAGCCGCCTTTTCGTATTGCTGGCGGGGAAAAGACGGCGGGCGTTCCGCCGCCACTGGCGACATGTGGAAGACCTAACCCACGGGGAGGATCCCAACGGATGAGAAACTTAGGGAGCTTGATTGCGGCGGCGGGCTTGTGCCTGGGTCTGGGGGCGGTACCGGTCCAGGGGCAGTCGCCGGAGGAGTTGCGAGCATTTATGCGGGCCAAGCTCGACCACTCGCAAAAGGTGCTGGAGGGCCTCTGCGTCGAAGATTTTGACCGGATCGCCAAAAACGCTCAGCAGCTGGCGTTGTTGAGCCAGGAGAGCAACTGGCGGGTGTTGCAGACAGAGGATTACGTGCAGTACAGCCTGGAGTTCCGTCGCGCCGCACATGCGATGGTGACGGCAGCTGAGAAAAAAAATCTGGATGCAGCGACTTTGGCGTACGTCGATATGACGATGAAATGCGTCAAGTGTCACAAATACGTACGTGGCATTCGCACGGCGGCTGGGCCTGGGCAGGACGAAAAGCGGCTGGGTCAGCGCTTGCTGCAACGCGGACCCCGCTTGTCGACCATCAGGGGGTTAGAGCAATGAGCGGCTTGAAAACCGAGAAGGTGCTGGTGCCTTTTGATTTTTCCGAGTTCTCCGTGAGGGCT
>WVZU01000378.1:0-1816 GCA_011772275.1 Planctomycetales bacterium
TTGTTCACCCACATTGAAATTGTCAATCACCAAATTGGTCCCGGTTGCAGTCGTGGAAAACGCCAGTAAAGCAGAAAGTGCCAAGCCAAGGCAGCAGTTGAAGTTAAAGGTGCGCATTGTCAATCATCTCCTGTGTTCAAACAAGTTCATAAAACCGCGAATCGACGTGCTCGGTACAGCACTCGTCATCGCAACAACGGATAAAACACCAGGGAGGCGATCCAACTGGCCCAACGCGCGCACCTTCCTTGTCGACGCGCACGACATTTTTTGCGCGCACATTGAGGAAGCATTTCGCTGCGAGTTCCCGAAGCGTTAGCGCAACGGGTGGCGGCAGGTGCACAGCAGACGCCAACCCGAAGAACCTGGCCCCGCAAGGAGCACAAAATCTACGGAGGGTCGGCGAAGTCCGACTGTGGATCGCCAATGGGAGGCGACACGTCGCAAGGAGATGAGCCAGCTATGGGTAACTGGTTTTGTGTCGCGCGGCGCCACAGGTAACGTAGAACGCCTGGCGAAAACAAACCTTCAAGGATCGGCCGACTAAAACCGCTTCCGAGATGCCTAGATAGCAAGCCCAGCCAACGCTTGGACGCGTGACCCGGTTTTGGCTCGCATTGGCAAGAAAATCCTCAGAAGTTCAGGAATCAATGAAAAGCCATAAGTGGCTTATCTAACCCCACAGTAGTTGGAAAAAACCGGGAGTCAAGCTTTTGACGTTTTTTTTTGAATTTTTTTTGATTTTTTTTTCTGGGCGATCTTCCAGCGAGGGGGCTGTCCTCNNCACTTAGGGAAACGACCCGGTGGGGGTTGAAGCAAGGTAGGCCCTCTTCGACGGCGCGTGCATCAGCTCGCCAAAGTTAAATTCCACCGCATCCAGGCCACCGGCCAGTCCGATGCCGGCAAACATGTCGTCGTGGACGGTGTATGGAAGGAGGCCGGTGCCACCGGCGACCCTTCCGGGCGTGTCGATGCCGTCCCGAAAGCCAGCGGGCTGGATTTCCCTTGCCGTGTAACTGCCGGGCAGCAGATCCCGGAAGCTGTAGTGGCCGTGGCTGTCGGTCAGGTCGATGCGGCTGATCGAGTTCCCCAAGACATCCGTACCGCTCAACTGTATCTCCACACCGGCGATGGGCGGTTCCCACCGCCCCCGCCGCCCATCATTATTCAGATCGACATAGACGTATCCCGAAATGCTGGACAGCATACTTTGAACCCGTGTCAGCTCGTCATCAAAATTGTTATCCAGATTCGATTCCTTGACCACGATTCCCGGTGACAGGGGATTGACTTGGACCGGATTGCCATCCACGATCGCCACATTCTCGATTTGTTCGGCGACATCGAAGCCGACGTTCACGAAGATCGTAACGGTTTCTGACTGCCCACTGGCCAGATAGCCTAATTCCGCTCGGACCCGCCCATCCGCTTCACCAACCGTACCCTGGGTCGTTTCGGCCGAGAGGAATGTAACTTCATCGGGAAGATCATCGATCATCACCACATCTTTCGCATCGGAAGGACCGTGGTTCGTAACGACAATCGTATACGCCAGCTGGTCTCCGGCCATGACGGGGTCGACCGAATCGGTCTTGACCACCTCCAGGTCGAACAGGCCGCGGACGGTGGTCGGTTCGTCATCGGAATTGTCGTTCGGATTCGTATCGATCTGATCGGACGTGACGGTGGTGGTGTTGAGCAGCGTGTGGGGAGCGCCCGAGTCTACCTGTGTCAACAAATCGATCGATGCGGAAGCGCCCGGCACCAGCGTCCCCAGATTGACGGTGACCGCATTGCCCATTGCAGAAACCAGCCC